>CAVEWV010000001.1:0-121671 GCA_963619535.1 Acutalibacteraceae bacterium
GACGGCCGTCCTTGCCGATGTTGTCGATGTCGTTGGTGCGCAGGCACTTCTGGCAGGAGCAGGCGCCGATCTCGGCCATGGTCTTCTTGCCGAGGTAGTACTGCTTGAACTGGTTCATGCCTGCGTTGGACAGCAGCAGCGAGGGGTCGTCGGGGATGAGCGAGGACGACTGCACGCGGCGGCAGCCCTTCTCCTCGAAAAACGACAGGAAGAGCTCGCGAATCTCAGCGGACTTCAAGGGTGGCTCCTTTGCTTCATACGGCGCCGGGCTACGGCGCCGGGCAATCACAGATTTGCCTATCTTACGCCGAAGGGTCTATGTCTTTGCGCAGGCGTTGCAGGGTCTTGTGCAAAAGTCTTGAAACCTGCACCTGGCTCATGCCCATGCGCTCGGCGATCTGCGACTGGGTGAGCCCCTCCACAAAGCGCAGCTCCACGAGCGTCCGCTCGTTGGGCTCGAGCTTGGCCAGGGCGCCGGAGAGCACCATCTTGTCGTCGAGGGCCGCGAGGTCCTGGTCGAGGGTGCCCACGCGGTCGATGAGGGCGGGGGCGTCGTCGTCGCCCGAACCGCCCGCCTCGAGGGGCACGGAGGCATAGGCCTCGGAGGACTCCATGGCCTCGAGCACCTCGTCGACCGAGACGTCGAGGTAGTTGGCGACCTCCTCCACGGAGGGGGTGCGCTGGTAGCGCTGGGTGAGGGCCTCGTTTGCCTGGGTCACCTTGGCCGAGAGCTCCTGCAGGCGGCGCGGGACGCGCACCGACCAGCCCTTGTCGCGGAAGTGCCGCTTGATCTCGCCCAGGATGGTGGGTGTGGCGTAGGTGGTGAACTCAAGCCCGCGCTCGGGCTCGAAGCGGTCGATGGCCTTGATGAGGCCGATGGTACCCACCTGGACCAGGTCGTCGAGCGGCTCGCCGCGGTTGGCGAACTTGGCCGCGAGGAAGCGCACCAGGTTGAGATGGTTCACGATGAGCTGGTCGCGGGCGGAGGTGTCGCCCTCTTGCTTATAGCGGGCGAAGAGCTCGCGGGTGCGCTCCTTGTCCCAGGCAAGCTTGTGGGAACTCCTTGAATCAGCGGCCATTGGCGACTCCGGCCTCTTTTTCGAGGTGCAGCGAGATGGAGGGCTCCTCGACGATCTCGTAGACGTCGCACATGGCCTGCAGGATGAGCGCCGAGTAGGCAAGGGCGGGCTCGTCGGGGTCGTCGGCGCGCCAGTCCGTTCCCAGGGCGAAGTCCATGGCCAGGCGCGTGCCCTCAAGGCTGAACGAGACGCTCAGGCGCTGCCCGGGGTTGGTTGCCAGGGAGTAGATGAACGCCTCCTCGGCCGCCATGCGCACGTCGTCGACCTCCTCGATGCCGAATCCCGCCAAGGTGGCGATGTTGGCCGCCGTCATGCGCACCACGCGGGCGTAGTCGCCCTGCGCCGGCACCTCGAGCGTGGTGAGGTCCTGGTGAAGAGAAGCGCTTGAATCAGTCATGAATGCTCCTTTTTGAAGGGAAGATGCCTGGGCGGGGCGGCCTTACTCGGGGTAGGTGAAGTAGCCCGCCTCCTTGCGCACGACCTCGACCTGCGGGGCGGCCTCCAGGGGCTCGTCCTGGCCAGGCGCGGCAGCGCCGGCCGCGTCGTCGTCCACCGGGCAGGCGTCGGCGCAGGCCCGCTCGTCTGCGGCCGCAAGGCCGGGCCGGACGGCGCGCCTGCGCGAGAAGGCGTGCTTGGCGCGGGTCGCGATGCTGCCCGCGGCGTCGTTGACCGCCGTCGCGGCGTTGCCGGCCATGTTCGTGGCGCGGGAGACGTCGCCCAGGATGGCGTCGAGGCGCTCCAGGTCGCCCGACAGGGCCCCGATGGCCGCGGCCGTCTGCTGCAGGACGGGCTCCACCTGCACCACCGCGGGCTGGGCCTGCGCGACGACGGCGTCGAGCTTCTCGATGACGGGCTTTGCCTGCTCGACGGCCTCCCCGGCCGAGGCTATGACGGGGCCCAGGTCGTCGGCGGCCTTCTTGAAGGCGTCGACGCAGGGGCGCGCCTTGCGCACGGTGAGGACGAGCTCGACGGCGAGCCAGACGAGGGCCGCGACGAGGACGACGAGGGCAACGGTGAGGACGGTGGGCATACGGACCCCTTTCGGTCTTGGTGCGTGCGGGCACAATCATGCCCGCATCTCCTCGAAACTATACCCCTTGGGACTGCTGCGGGTCGCGGCCTAACAAAAGTTGCCCATCGACGCTGCGCCGCGCGTACTCCCAGCGGTACTGCTCCCAGCCTATCTCGCCGGGCGTGTAGAAGCACCCCCGGGCAAGCCCGTCGGGCAGATACTGCTGCTCGACCCAGTGGCCGGGGCGGTCGTGGGGGTAGAGGTAGTCGCCGTACTCCTCGCTGCCGGGGCGATGGCGGTCGCGCAGGTGGTTGGGGACGGCGCGGGCGGGGGCCTCGCGCACGTCCTTGAAGGCGCGCGCCAGGCCCATGTAGCTGGCATTTGACTTCGGGGCCAGCGCCATGTACACCGCGGCCTGGGCCAGGTTGATGCGGCACTCGGGCATGCCGATGACCTCGACGGCCTTGAAGGCGGCCTCGGCCACGAGGATGGCCTGCGGGTCGGCGTTGCCCACGTCCTCGCTGGCGGTGATGAAGATGCGCCGCGCGATGAACTTGGGGTCCTCGCCGCCCTCGAGCATGCGCGCGAGGTAGTACAGCGCCGCGTCGGGGTCGCTGCCCCGCATGGACTTGATGAACGCGCTCACGACGTCGTAGTGCTCGTCGCCGGACTTGTCGTAGCGCTGGACGCGCGAGGGGACGGCGTCCACCACGTCTTGCAGGACCACCTCGACGGGCTTGTCGGCTTGCCCGCCGGCCGGGGCGGGGCGATCCGAGCGCTCGCGCGACTCGGCGAGGTCGCAGGCGAGCTCCAAGGTGGTGAGGGCGGCGCGGGCGTCGCCGCCGGCGAGCAGGCAGATGCGCTCGCGGGCGTCGTCGGCGAGCGCGAACCTGCCGCCCAGGCCCTCCTCGCAGGCCAGGGCGTGATCGACGATCGCGGCGATGTCGGCGTCCGCCAGGCTCGTCAGCTCCACGACCCGCGAGCGCGACAGCAGCGCCTGGTTCACCTCGAAGTAGGGGTTCTCCGTGGTAGCGCCCACGAGCACGACGACGCGGTCCTCCACGGCGTGGAGCAGCGCGTCCTGCTGGCCGCGGTTGAAGCGGTGGATCTCGTCGACGAACAGGATCGTGCGGCGCCCGTTGACGAGCAGCCGGCTCTTGGCCGCCTCGATCTGGTCGCGCAGGTCCTTGACCGTGCCGCTGACGGCGCTGACCTCGACGAACTCGGCGCGCGTGGTGTGCGCGATGATGCGGGCCAGCGTGGTCTTGCCCGTGCCGGCCGGGCCGTAGAGGATGACGGAGCTGAGCGCGTCGTTCTCGATGGCGCGGCGAAGCCACGTGCCCGGGCCCACGGCCTTCGACTGGCCGAAGTACTCGTCGAGCGTGCGGGGGCGCACGCGCACGGCAAGGGGCGCGTTGGAGGTTATGCGCTGGTCGTCCTGCGAGGTGAAGAGGGTCTGCATGCCTGGGGATTCCTTGTGTCAGTGCCGGTCGGGCCCGGCGGCGAAGTAGCTGCGCCGAGGCGTCTTGCCGGCTTCTTCGGGAAAGAGCCGCTCGTAGAGGGCCGTGAAGTAGTCGTCGGTCATGGAGGCGATGAAATCCATAACGCACCGCTCGGGGCTGGACTGCCAATCGTAGGCGTGACCGTAGAAGCCCGCCTGGCGCGTCGTGGGGACGATGTGGTGGGCAAAGATCGGGCTTTCCTCCTCGCCTGCCCTCAACTGCTCCAAAAGCAGCTCGTAGAGGGCCTCGAAGCGCGGCTCGATGACCTCCTGGCACTCCCCTCCCACGCTGGGCGCATGGTAGATGATCCGGTAGTTCTCGGCCTTGGCCCGCCTCAGCTCGTCGAACGCCTCCTGGGAGAGCTCGATGTGGTCCTTGCCGTAGCTGTGCTCGACGATGTCGACGGTGAGGGCGGCGATGACCCAGGAGTTGTAGGCGCCCACGGCCCCCGTCTCGAAGGGGGCGTCCGGGCCCAGAAGGCCCGCGAGCTCGGCGTCCTGGCGGTCCTTGCCCACATAGGCGATGATGTCGCTCACGCGCACGACGCAGCCCTCGAGCGTGGCCGGGGCGAGCGTGTGCACGAAGTCGGGCCCCTGCGCATGGCAGGCGTCCAGCGCGGCGTCGAGCTGGGCGAACGTGGAGAGACCGGAGGTTCGCAGGACGCGCTGGGCGTACTCGCCGTTGTGGCACAGCGCCCCGTCGAGCGTCTGGAGGCTCAGGTTGCGCCCGTAGATGCGGTCCATCACCTCGACGGAGTGGACGTTGTGCGCGAAACGCTGACCGGTGTGGGCGGCGTGCACCTTGTCCAGGCAGCGCTCGCCGGCATGGCCGAAGGGCGTGTGCCCGATGTCGTGCACGAGGGCTATGGCCTCGACGAGGTCGAGGTTGAGCCCCAGGGGCCGCGCGATGTCGCGGGCGATGCGCGAGACGAGCTGCACATGCTGGCCCCGACGGGTGATGTCGTCGTTGCGGCGGAAGGAGAACACCTGCGTCTTGCCCGCATAGCGGTTGTAGGCGGCGACGTTGAGGGTCTTCTCGATGTCGCGCACGAAGGCCGGGCGCATGACGGTCTGCTCGTCGCGGGGGCGCGCGTGGCGGCGCACGGCCGCCTCGTCGGGGCAGCGCCAGGGGCTCACACGGCCGCATGCGTAGTCGGCGCGTATCTGGGCTTCCAGCTCCGGGCTCAGCGTAAGGGGGGCGTCATACATGCTCTGAGCCTGCCTTTCCACACTGCTGCGGCTTTGCGATTCGTACAAACCCCGATTCTACAGGCAGTCCGGACAACAGAGTTGGTCTATCATGAAAACCCAGCAAACCCCAGGCACGCCCCATGCGGCGCGCCCACCCGACCCCATAAGGAGACTCTTCATGGCAAACGAGGGAAGCTTCGAGGCGAGCCTCAAGCGCAGCGACCAGATCAAGGCCGACCTTCCCCTGCATCCCGAGAACTACCGTATGCTCACCGGCGACCGCCCCACGGGCAGGCTGCACCTGGGCCACTACTTCGGTACCATCCGCGAGCGCGTCAAGCTGCAGGACATGGGCGTGAACACCATGGTGCTCATCGCCGACTACCAGGTCATCACCGACCGCGACACCACCGCCAACATCCAGGACAACGTGTACAACATGGTCATGGACTACCTGGCGTGCGGCCTGGACCCCAAGAAGACCCCCATCTACACGCACTCCGCCGTGCCCTCCTGCAACCAGCTCATGCTGCCGTTCCTGTCGCTGGTCACCGAGGCCGAGCTGCAGCGCAACCCCACGGTGAAGGCCGAGATGGAGGCGTCGGGCCATGCCCTGACCGGCCTTCTGCTCACCTACCCCATCCACCAGGCCTGCGACATCCTCTTCTGCAAGGGCAACGTCGTGCCCGTGGGCAAGGACCAGCTGCCCCACATCGAGGCCACGCGCCTCGTCGCGCGCAGGTTCAACGAGCGCTACGGCCATGTGTTCCCCGAGCCCGAGGCGCTCCTCACCGACGCCATCGAGATCCCGGGCCTGGACGGCCGCAAGATGAGCAAGTCCTACGGCAACGCCATCAGCCTGTCCATGACCGAGGAGGAGACGGCGGCGCGCATCAAGAAGTCCAAGACCGACGCCGACCGCAACATCACGTTCGACAAGGAGGCGCGCCCCGGCGTCTCCGCCCTGCTCACCACGGCCGCCCTGTGCACGGGCCGCAAGGAGGTCGACATCGCGGCCGAGATCGGCGACGGCGGGTCGGGCGCCCTCAAGAAGTACGTGACCGAGAGCGTGAACAGCTTCCTCGCCCCCATCCGCGAGAGGCGCCGCCAGTACGAGGCCGACCTGGACTATGTCAAGGACGTCCTGCACGAGGGCAACAAGACGGCCAACGAGATCGGCCAGCGCACCCTCGACGAGGTGCGCCAGGCCATGGGCATGGTGTACTAGCGCATGGGATCGGGCGGCCCCCTCGCAAGGCGCGAGCTTCTCCCTCTGGGCTTTGGCGCGCTCATGGGGGCCGTCTCATGCGCCGTCCTGGGCGGCTGCGGCACCCAGGACGGCGCCGTTGTGGGGCAAGACGGCCAGCCGACGTCGCAAGGCGCCTACGATTGGGACCTGCTGGGCCATGACGGGTGGGGCCGGCTGGCCTTCTGCCCCGACGGCGCCGTCGCCTCGCGCTGCGGCATCGACGTCAGCGACCACAACGGCCAGGTGGAGTGGGCAAGCGTCGCCCAAGACGGCATCGAGTTCGCGTTCCTGCGCGCCGGGTATCGCGGCTATACCGAGGGCGGGCTGTACGCCGACGAGCGCTTCGAGGAGAACCTCGCGGGCAGCACGGCGGCCGGGCTGGATGTGGGCGTGTATTTCTACTCCAGCGCGATCGACCAGGACGAGGCGCGCGAAGAGGCCCAGTTCGTGCTCGACGCGCTCTCGGGCCGGCTCGAAGGCTGCCGCATAGCCTTCGACCAGGAGGTCTCCGCAGGGTCGCAGGGTCGCGCCGACGCGCTCACGCGCGAGCAGTACACCCAGAACGCCCTGGCCTTCTGCGAGGCGGTCGAGGCCGCGGGGCATCCCAGCCTCATCTACTCGAACCGCAAGCACCTCGTCAAGCTCGACCTCGACCTTCTGGGCGAAAGGCAGCTCTGGTATGCCGAATATGCCACCGACCACCCCAACACCCTGCATGAGTTTGCCATATGGCAGTACAGCGACTCGGGGTCGGTTGCCGGCATAGGGGGGGCCGTGGACATGAACCTGTGGTTCCCCGCCGAATACCTGCTGCAAGGCTAAGAACATCGCAACGCAAAGGTTCTTCAACAAAAAGAAGGCCGTCCGCCACCAGGCAGACGGCCTTCTTTGTGATGTCATGTGCGAGGGAGGCGCTCCCCTACTCGGCCGTCTTCTCGGCGACGTCCTGCTCGGTCGCCGGGGTCTCGGCGGGGACGGGCTGCTCGGCGGCAGGCTCAGGCGTGCCCTCGGGCATCCCGCAAGAGATGACCTTGAGCGGCACGACCTCGGTGGCGCTCACAGGCTGCAGATGCACCTCGACCTCGAGGTCGTGCTCGGTGAGGTCGACCTCCTCGTTGAAGGCCTTGCGGCTGGGGGCCGTGACCTTGAGGTTGTACTTCTCCTTGCCCGCGCCGATCGAGGCATGGCCGTCCGAGGAGGTGCTGGCGAACTGGGCCTTGCCGCTGCCTGCCACGGGCTTGAGCTCGCAACGGGCGCTGCGCTGGGGCTTGCCGGTCTTGTCGTCGATGACGGTGATCTTGAAGTTGCGCTCAGGAGGAACGCGGGCCACGAAGCTGAACTTGTGGGCGGCATCCTCGTGGGGGGTGTCGAGACCCTCGGGAATGAAGCGGGCCTCCCAGCGGTGCAGCTTGGCCTCGGTGGGCGCCACGGCGCCCAGCTTGTCCCACCACAGCGTCTCGCGCGGGGCCTCGGGCTCATGGAGCTTGCCCTCGCACACGACCTTGCCGTCCGCGTCGACGATCTGGACCTTCTGACCCTTGAGGTTGCACCCGCTCGAGCAGCTCACGCCGACACACACCTCGATGGGCGCGCCCACCCAGACGGGCGCCGTGACGCCCCAGGTGGAGACGGCCACATGGTGCGGCTCGACGGAGAACTCAAGGAGCATGTCGCGCTCCTCGTGGGGGTTCTTGAACGCAGGTCCGCCGTCCTCGGGCATCGGCAGCTCGCGCGGCGCGTAATGAAGGACGTACTGGTACTTGCCGGGCTCCCCGGGCATGGTGAGCGGGATGGCCTCGCTCACGGCAAGCTCGCCCTCCTGGGTGGCGAAGCTCACCTGGGCAACCTCGTCGCCCAGAATCGTCGTGACCTCAAGGGTGTCGCCCACCAGGTCGCACCCGCTCTCGCACGTCGCGAAGACGACCAGCGAGCACGACTCGCCCACATAGAGCTTCTCGGGAACGCCGTCGATGTCGAAGAAGACCTCGTGCCCCTCGCCGTCGAGCTTGGTAGGGATCTTCTCCTCCTTGAGGCCCTTGACGTCGACCTCGCCCTGCTTCACTTCTGCCATTGGTATCCTCCTGGGATGCGCGGCCCGTGTAGACAAATTCAATGTGTGAAGGTTACCCCAAATCGGGCCCGATGTTGCCGCTAAGCAGAATCTCGTCCAAAGCGTCTTCGTCGAGCACGGGCACGCCGAGCTCCTGGGCGCGCGTGAGCTTGGAGCCGGCCGCCGCGCCCGCGACGACATAGGACGTCTTCTTGCTGACCGAGCCCGACACCTTGGCGCCGAGCTCCTTGAGCGCCTCTGTTGCCTCCTCGCGCGTGCGATGCTCGAGCGTGCCGGTCAAGACGAAGGTCAAGCCCGAAAGCGTCTGGGGCCTCGTCTGGCGCTGGGTCCCCTCGAAGCACACGCCGGCCTGGCGCAGGCGCTCGATGACCGCCATGTTGTCGGGCACGCGCAGGAAGTCATAGACGCTCTGGGCGATCTGGGGGCCGACCCCCTCGACCTGGGAGATGCGCTCCACATCGGCGCCCGCAAGCGCCTCGATCGAGGGGAACTCCCGCGCCAGAAGCTCGGCCACCGTCTTGCCCACGTGCCGGATGCCCAGACCGAAAAGAGCGCGCTCATAGGGCTTGGCGCGGGAGGCCTGGATGTTGGCCACGGCCTTCTGGGCCGTGGTGAGGCCCACGGGGATGGGGTCTCCCGCGGCATGGCCCTTTCCGGCCCTGGCGTAGAAGCGCCCCGTGGGAAGCTCCGCGAGCTGATCGACCGTCAGCGAGTAGAAGTCGGCCACGTCTTTGACAAGTCCCGCCTCCAACAGGGCGGCCACGAGCTTCTCGCCCACGACCTCGATGTCCATGACGGGGCGGCTCACCCAATGCAGGAGGCGCTCGGAGGCTTGGGCGGGGCAGTCTATCGAGACGCAGCGCCAGGCCACCTCGCCCTCCTCATGAAGCACGGGGCTGCCGCACGAGGGGCACGAGCGGGGCATCTCGAAAAGCGCGGCGTCGGCGGGACGCAGGCTCAACACCGGCCCCACGACCTCGGGGATGACGTCGCCGGCCTTATGGACCACCACGGTGTCGCCCACACGGACGTCCTTGCGGCGGATCTCGTCGATGTTGTGCAGCGTGGCCCGTGCGATGGTGGAGCCGGCCACCACAACGGGGTCGAACTCGGCGACAGGCGTCAGGACGCCCGTGCGCCCCACCTGGACCGCGATGTTGCGCAGCACCGTCTGGCGCTGCTCGGGCGGGAACTTGAACGCGGTGAAGAAGCGCGGCGCCTTGGCCGTGAAGCCCAGCGTGCGCTGATAGGCGAAGGAGTCCACCTTGACGACCACGCCGTCGATGTCGTAGGGAAGGCCGTCGCGCACCTCAAGCGCCTCGGCACAGAAGGCATGGACCTGAGCGGCGCCTTGGCAGCGGCGAAGGTTGGGGTTCACGCTGAAGCCCGCCTGGCGCTCCCACTCGAGGAAGTCCCACTGGCAGCCGACGTCGACCGAGGACATGTCGGCAAGCGCGTACATGAACGTCGCCAGGTCGCGGCTGGCCGTGATCTTGGGGTCCTTCTGACGAAGCGAGCCCGCGGCGGCGTTGCGCGGGTTGGCAAACGGGGCGCGGCCCGCCTCGTCGTTCTGCTCGTTGAGCCGCACAAAGGAGGCCTTCGGCATGAACACCTCGCCGCGCACCTCGATCGAGGAGGCGTCGCCCACATGCGCAAGCGCCTGCTGGCTCAGACGCGTGGGGATGTCCTTGATGGTGGCGACGTTGAGCGTGACGTCCTCCCCCATCACGCCGTCGCCGCGGGTGGCCGCACGCACGAGGATGCCCCGCTCGTAGGTGAGGGCAATCCCCAGGCCGTCGATCTTCAGCTCGCAGACATAGGTGGGCTGAAGTCCCAGCTCGCGCTCCACGCGGTCGAGCCACTCGTCGAGCTCGTCGAGGTTCATGACGTCGTCGATGGAGTACATGCGCGCGGCGTGCGGGACACTGTCGAACTGGCGCGACACGTAGCCGCCCACGCGCTGGGTGTAGCTTGCGGGCGTCACGACCTGCGGGTAGGCGCGCTCCAGGTCGCGCAGCTCATGGACGAGCGCGTCGAAGGCCGCGTCGGTGATATCGGGGTCGTCGAGGGCGTAATAGCGATACGCGTGGTAGTCGAGCTGGCGGTTGAGCTGCGCGGCCCGCTCGAAGGGGTCGAACCCCGCCTCAAGTCCCCGTGAGCCGTCCGCCCCGAGCACCTCGGGCCTGACCTGGCCGGCCTCGTCGAAGAGGGTCGGCGTGCTGGGGGTGTGCGGGGTGGCGGAATCCATCGGGGGACGCTCCTTTACGTGGGCGAGGCGGACTCGGTACGTGTGCCGCGCAATGATACCGCTTCGGCGCCCGATGTTGCCAAATCCCTAGATATCGACCGTCTCGGCGCCTTCCGCGAGCTGCTCGGCAAGGGCGCGGGCCCCCTTGGTGGAGAAGTAGTCCTTCGTGGCCATGGCGCGCACGATGGAGTTGCGCACGCCGGAGAAGGGCACCCCCTCGCGGACATAGAAGAATATCTGCCCCTTTGCGCCGTACGGCGTGATGGAGTCGAACATGACCTTGGGCTCCATGTCGTCGCGCAGGTCCTCCCCTGCGGCCTGCTTCACCGTCTTGACGAGGTCGTCGGCCACGACGTCGGGGTCGTTGCCGAGCTCCATGGTGAACTCAAGCGTTCCCAGGGACTCGCTGGAAGGCGGAAGGCACTGCACCGAGGTGGAGTTGAGCACCGAGTTGGGGATGACGATGCGGTCGCCCAGGCGGTTCTCCACCACGGTGTGGCGCATCGTGACGTCGACGACCGTTCCCGTGAGGCCCGCGATGGTGACGTAGTCGCCGGGCTGCACCACGTTGCCCACCATGAGCATGATACCGCCGAAGATGTTGGAGATGGTGTCCTTGAGGCCCAGCGAGATGACCACGGACATGACGCCCAGGCCGGTGATGAACGCCGTGGGCTCCACGCCGAACACAGGCTCCAGGACCAGGATGAGCGCGAACGTCCAGACGACGATGCGCACGAAGTTGAGGATGATGGAGGCGTTGGGGATGCTGTCGAAGTTCTTGAGCACCCGGTGGATGAGGCGCACGAGCAGGCGCTGCACCACATAGGCGATGATGGCGACGATCGCGAGGAACGCCGCACGCAGGCCGATCATCTCGGGGTACTGCCCGAAGATGAGGATGGAGCCGCTGGCGTCGGTTGTCACGAATGAGAAGGTGTCGAGCAGCGCGTTGCCCAGACCCTGCAGGAACTCGACCATCTGGCCTCCTAAACGAAAACAGGCGGAAAGCTTTCGCCTTCCGCCTGTCTTAGCTTCGTGGTGGAGATGAGGGGATTCGAACCCCTGACCCCTTGACTGCCAGTCAAGTGCTCTCCCAACTGAGCTACACCCCCGTGGGTTGCAGTGCACGAGTAGTAATAATACGCATCTGGAAACGCAGCGCAAGTCCCAACTTTAAAAAGGAAGGAGTTGTGAAGGGTTCTCCACAACTACTCAGCCTCGTAGACCGGCGGCTCGTAGGAGTCGATGCCCTTGAAGACGTCGAGCGCCTCCTGGGGGTCGTAGTCGGAGTAGGTCACGGCGCTGATGGCGCGCGTGAGGCGCACGGCCTCGTCGAGGCTGCGCTGATGGATGTTGCGGCCGGTGGCGTTGCCGCACGCCCCGCCCAGGTGGATCTGCTCCCAAAGCTGGGTCAGGAACGTCTCGGCGTCCACGGTGGAGCCGCCCGCGCACACCAGCCCCGTGCGGCCGGCCGCCAGGCTCGCCTGCTTGAGCAGCTCGGCGGACTTCTTGCCCTCCTCCTTGGGCGGGTTCACCTTCACGAAGTCGGCGCCCAGGCAGGCGGCCGCACCGGCGGCGCCGGCGATGAGGGCGGCGGACTTCTCGTCGGTCACGGCCTTGCCGCGCGGGTAGATCCACAGGACGACGAGCAGGCCGTAGGCATGGGCGTCGGCGATGAGCTGGCCGGCCTCCTCGACCATCTGGGCCTCGAACTCGCTGCCCAGGTAGATGGTGTAGCCCACGCCGACGATGTTGGCGCCCATCTCGCGCATGTTGAGCACGGCGTCGAGGTCGCTGAGCATGGGCGAGTAGGGGTCGGCCTGGGAGGTCTTCACGAGGTTGGTCTTCGAGTTCATCTTGACCAGGTAGTTGATGTCGGGGTAATCGCCGGCGTATCGGGCGATGAGGCCGCGCTGGGCCGCCAGGACGCCGATGCAGCCCTTGTCGCCGATCTGGAAGAGGTGCTCGGGGTCGGCGTCGGCCGGGTCGATGCCCTCACCGTAGAAGTCGGCGTTGAGGTGCTCGAACTTCTGGTCGCAGGCATAGAGCATGAGGCGGCCCGTGCCGCGCGTGGCGGCGAGGTAGTTCTCGCGATAGGTGTCCTTGTACTCGGGCATGACGTCGAGCGGGACGCGGACGTCCTCGAAAGCGATCTGGGACATGGGATACCTCCGGTGTCGTGTGAGGGGGCGACGCTGGCGCCCCCGGCTGTATGAGAAGGCGCGCCGCCGACCCCGGATCTGAGGCAGGCGGCGCGCGTGGTGCCTAGTTGCCCTTCTTCTTGGACGACTCGCCGGGAAGGGCGCGCCGCGCGTCGAAGACGCCCTCGTAGCTAGCGAGCCGGTGCAGGAGCGGGTCGAGCGCGTTAACGTTGCTCAGCTCCACGAGGAAGCGCAGGTTGGAGATGCCGTTCTTGTCGGTGCGCGTGCCGCAGGACAGGATGTTGCCCCCCGCGTCGCTGATGGCGGTGGAGGCGTCCACGAGCAGGCGCGTGCGGTCCACGGCCTCGATGACAATCTCCACCTGGAAGGTCGAGGTGAGACCGGTGTCCCAGGAGACGCCGATCATGCGGCCCTCGGCCCGGCGCAGGTCGGCCACATTGGGACAGTCGGCGCGGTGCACGCTCACGCCGCGGCCGCGCGTGATGAAGCCCACGATGTCGTCGCCCATGACGGGGTTGCAGCAGTGGGCCAGGCGCACGAGCATGCCCTCGCCGCCGTCGACGAGCACGCCGTTGGAGGCCTTGGCGCGCTTCTTGCGCTCAGCGGAGTTCTGCGCGGGGCGCGACAGGCGCGGGGTGCTGACGGCGCTCTGCAGGCTTTCAAGGGCACGCTTCTCGGCCTCGGCCTGCGTGTCCACGGCGTCGTCGAGGATGGCCTTGACCTTGGTGGCGATGGAGCGGGCCGTGGCCTTGCCGTTGCAGATGAAGACGAAGAGGTCCTCGGGGCTCGAGACGCCGAACTCGGTGGCGACCTTGTTGAGCGCGCGCACCGTGCGCGGCGTGGAGATGCCCAGGCCGAGCTTGCGCATCTCCTTGGCGAGCATGTCGCGGCCCGTGGCCGAGTCGTCGGCCTTGGTGATGCGGCTGAAGTAGGAGCGGATCTTCTGGCGCGCGCCGGGGGTGGCCACGATGTTGAGCCAGTCGCGCGAGGGCTTGGCGTTGTTCTGGGTGATGATCTCCACCCGGTCGCCCATCTGCAGCTCGTAGGACAGCGGCACCACGGAGCCGTTGACCTTGGCGCCGATGCAGTGGTTGCCCACCTCGGTGTGCACCGCGTAGGCGAAGTCGATGGGCGTCGACCCGGCGCGCAGCACCTGCACCTCGCCGCGCGGGGTGAACACGAAGACCTCGCTGTCGTACAGGTCGATCTTCACGGCCTCGAGGAACTCCTGGGGGTCGGACAGGTCGGCCTGCGACGTCCAGTCGAGCGTGCGCCCCAGCCAGGCGAGCTGGTCGTCGAGCCGCTGGGCAGAGGCCTGCTTGTCGCCGTCGGAGTTGCCGGCCTGCTTGTAGAGCCAGTGGGCGGCGATGCCGTACTCGGCGTGCTGGTGCATCTCCTCGGTGCGGATCTGCACCTCGAGGGGCCGGCCGGCCGGACCGATGACCGTCGTGTGCAGCGACTGGTACATGTTGAACTTGGGCATGGCGATGTAGTCTTTGAAGCGCCCGGGCATGGGCGTCCACAGAGAGTGGACGGCGCCGAGCACGCCGTAGCAGTCGCGCACTTCCTCGGTGATCACGCGCAGGGCGATGAGGTCGTAGATCTCGGAGAAGTCCTTGCCCTTGTTCGTCATCTTCATATAGATGGAGTAGAGGTGCTTGGGCCTGCCCACGATGCGGTAGTGCTCGATCTTGGCCCGATCGAGCTCGTCGTGCAGGATCTTGATCACCGTGTCGAGGTAATGCTCGCGCTCCTCGCGCGACTCGGCCACCATGCGCGCCACCTGGCGGTACTTCGCCGGCTCCAGATAGAAGAACGACAGGTCCTCAAGCTCCCACTTGATCGACGAGATGCCCAGGCGGTTTGCCAGGGGCGCGTAGATGCTCATCGTCTCGTTGGCCTTGAAGATGCGCCGGTCCTCAGGGATGGCCATGAGGGTGCGCATGTTGTGCAGGCGGTCGGCGAGCTTGATGATGATGACGCGGATGTCCTTGGCCATGGCGAGGAACATCTTGCGCAGGTTGAGGGCCTGCTGCTCGGACAGGCTCGACACCGAGATGTTCGTGAGCTTCGTGACGCCGTCCACCAGGTCGGCCACCTGCGGGCCGAAGAGCCCCGAGAGCTCCTCGAGCGTGGCGTCGGTGTCCTCCACCGTGTCGTGCAGAAGGCCGGCGCACAGGGTGTCGACGTCGGAGTGGAGGTTCTTCGCCAAGATGATGGCGACCTCCACGGGATGGTTGATGTAGGGCTCGCCGCTCTTGCGCTTCTGGTCGCGGTGGTGCTCGCGGGCGAAGTTGTAGGCGCGCTCTATCTTCTCGACGTCGGACTCCCCCAGGTAGGTCGAAGCGACCTGCTTGAGCACGGGGAAGTTGTCGAGCTGGCCTTGGGGCGCGAGTGCCGGGGCGGTGGGGTCGTACTTGGTGTAGATGACTGAGTCAGCCATAGACGTTGCGCCTCCTGAAACCTAATGCTCGTCGATGGGAAGGATGGGCCGGTTGATGCGTGCGAGGATCGTGTCGGAGTCGCTCTCCAGAGCCCAGCGACGAAACGCGTCGAACTGACCGAGGGCGTTCAGGCCCTCGAGATAGCGGATGGAGCGGGCCAGGTCCATGCGCTCGGGCGAGGGGACCAGGCTGATGCGGCGGGCGACGCCGTAGCCCGCGGTGGTGACGAAGCCCAGCTCGCGGAAGATGGAGATGCCGCAGGAGACGCCCTTCACCCCGAAGGCCGGGCTGCAGCCGATAGAGGCGCATTCGGCGGCAAGCTCGGCGTTGGTGAGGGTGAAGCCCTCCTGCCCCGAGAGCCTGGCCTCGCGGTCGTGCCGGCCCAGGACGCGGTACAGGCACACGAGGTCGTCGCGCACCGGCGCGTCGCAGGCAAGCACGCGCTCGTTGATGCGCGCGTCTGCCCCCGAATACGCCAGGTGGATGTAGGCGTCGGCGCCGTCGCGTCCGGCCCGGCCGCTCATCTGGTTGAACTCCACCTCGTCGAAGGGCAGGTGGTACAGGACCACATGGCGCACGTCGGGCAGGTTCACGCCCTCGCCGAAGGCGCTGGTCGACACCACGAGCAGCACTTCGCCGCTGCGGAAGGCGTCCTCCACGGCGGCGCGATCGGCACGCGAGAGCCCGGCGTTGTAGAAGGCGACGCGATGGCCGAACTCGCGCACGCGCCTGCGCAGCGTGCGGGCGATGTTTACGGTCTGCTCGCGCGAGTTGACGTACACGAGCGTCTTCTGGCCCGAGGCAAGCAGGCTGACCAGGCGCTCGTCGCGGTCGAGCCGCCCGCGCTCGTCGAGCACACGGAGGTTCTCGCGCACGGAAGGATCCAGGACCACGCCCGCGGGCCCGATGGAGAGCAGGCGGCATATCTCGGAACCCACCTTGGGCGAGGCGGTGGCGGTGACGGCCAGCACGCACGGGTCGCCGAGCTCATGAAGCACGCGGGGCATGTCCAGATAGGACGCGCGCGCCCCGGAGACGGCCTGGCCGGCATGGTGCGCCTCGTCGACGACGAGGAAGCCCACGCGGCGCGTCTGGGCGAACCTGTCGGAATGGATGGCGAGGAACTCCGGCGTCGTGAGGACGATGTCCACCTGCCCGGCGGCCAGCCCCTCGAACACCGCGGCGCGCTCCTCCATGGGGGTCTCGCCGGTGAGGACGCGCGTGGTCATGCCGAGCCGGTCGAAGACGCGGCCCAGGTGATAGGACTGGTCGCTCACAAGGGCGCGCAACGGATACACGAAGACGCTCGCCTTGTTCTGCAGCAGCGCGCAGCGGGCCGCGTGCACATGGAAGATGAGCGACTTGCCGCGTCCGGTGGCCATGACGCACAGCGTGGAGGTGCCCGCCTCGAGGTTTGCCAGGGCGCGGCGCTGGGCGTCGAGCAGGTCGTGGTCGCCGATGAGAAGCGAGCGCAGCTCGTCGGTGACCTGCTCGCTGGTCAGGCCCGACAGGCGCGCACGCTCCGCCGCTCGGGCCTGGGCCTGGGCCAGCTCGTCGGAGCCGGCCACGTCGCCCTCGCTCGTCACCAGGACGTTCACGCCGAAGGGCCGTCCGTCCGCCCCGCCGGTGACGTTCTCCACGACGGCGCGGTAGGCGGCGCCGCGGTCGATGCGCGGGGCGATGGCGGCGGCGATGAAGCGCTTGAGGTAGCCGACCCTGCAGCCCTCGCAGTCCAGCAGGGCCACGGCGTTGGGGTCGTTGGGGTTGTGCGGCTCGCGCACGACGCGCAGCACGTCGCCCTCCACGAGACGCGCGACGTAGCCCTGCCTCGACTCGAACGTGACGCCGACGGCCTTCGTGTGGAACTGCGGGGCGTTCGCCAGGCTCTCGAGCTCGCTTTCGCTGATGTACTGCTCGGCGTTGTCGAACAGGTCGTCGATGAGACGCACGGTGGCGGGGCTGGGCAGCTCGCAGTCGGCCTGGCTGCGGCGCAGCACGTCGCGCACGTGCATCTTGCAGGAAACGCGTCCCTGCCAGGTCTCGACCTTGGGCTCGAAGATGATGTCGACGGCCTCGTCGCACTCCACGAGCGCCTCGACGTTCTCGGCGTTGAACATGATGGCCTGGCAGCTGCCCGAGGCGTCGTTGACGGTGAAGGACAGGTGCCTGCCCTCCTCGCCGCGGCGCCTCCTGTCGGTCATCGTGACGCCGCAGGCGGCCAGCAGCGGGACCTCGTTGCCCTGGCCGAAGGGCTGGAGCACAGCAAGCGAGGTGATGTTGGGAACGGTGAGCTCGGCCACGTCGACCACGGCCGCGACGCTGGAACGGTCCTGGAACGAGTCTTCGGGAAGCGCCGAGAGGTACTCCTCCATGCGGTCGCGGAACGCGTCGAGGTTGCCCGCGTCGAGCGTGATGCCCACGGCGCCGGCATGGCCGCCGAACCTGATAAGCAAATCGGAGCAGCTTTCCACGGCCTCGAAGAGGTTCACGTCGCCCACGCTGCGCCCCGAGCCGCGCGCAACACCGTCGGAGATGGTGAAGAGCAGGACGGGGACGTGGTAGAGGGCCACCATACGGCTCGCGACGATGCCCTTCACGCCCTCGTGCCAGCCTTGGCCGCCCACGACGATGACGCGGCCGTTCTCGTAGGTCGCCTGGACGAGTGCGAGCGCCTCGTCGAACAGCTGGCGCTCGATGGCCCGCCTCTCGCGGTTGATGTCCTCAAGCTGGGCGGCGATGGCCTCGGAGGTGTCGACGTCGCCGGCCATGAGCAGGCGCAGCGCGATGGCCGGGTCGTCCATGCGCCCGGCGGCGTTCATGCGCGGGATGAGGGAGAACGCCAGGTCGTCGGCCGTCATGGCCGACAGGTCGCGACGCGCCTGGCCGGCCAGCGAGACCAGCCCGGGGTTGGACAGCGACCGGATGCGCACGATGCCGTCGGCCACAAGCGAGCGGTTCTCGCCGGTGAGCAGCATCATGTCGCTCACGGTGCCCAGCGTGGCGATGTCGGTATACCCGCGCCAGATGTCGGGCTTTCCGAGCTTGGCGCCGAGGGCCTCGATGACCTTGAGGGCGACGCCCACGCCGGCAAGCTCCCGGGAGGGGCAGTCCGGGTCGATCTTGGGGTCGCAGACCGGCACGCCCTGCGGGACGAGGTCGCCCGGCTCGTGGTGGTCGGTGATGGCGACGTCGATCCCAGCGGCGAGCAGCTCCTCGCACTCCCTGGCCGAGGCGATGCCGGTGTCCACCGTCACGATGAGGTCGGGCTTGCAGATCGTGAGGAGCCGCTCAACCGCCACCTGCGACAGGCCGTAGCCCTCGCCGAAGCGCATGGGGATGAACGGCTCCACCCTGGCGCCCAAGTCGCGCAGGCCGCGCGTCATGAGGCAGGTCGCGCTGATGCCGTCGACGTCGAAGTCGCCGAAGACCGCTATCTGCTCGCCGCCCTCGATGGCCGCGAGGAGCCGCTCCACCACCTCGGCCATCCCGGGGATCAGGTAGGGGTCGGCCCAGTCGCGCTCCAACGAGGGGGTGAGGAAGTCCCTGGCCTGCTGCGCGGTGGTGATTCCCCTGCCGGCCATGATGCGGGCCGCCAGAGGGGATATGCGGCACTCGTCGGCTATGAGACGGGCCACCTCGGGGTCGTAGGAGACGACCTCCCATCGTTTGCTGCGGGCCAGGGACGCCATTAGCGAACCGTCTTCTCAGACTCGGGCTTGGCGGCGTCCTTGCCCTGTGCCGCGGCCTTGTCGCCGTAGCGCCTCTCGGCCTCGCGCCACTCGGGCTCGCGGCCCTTCCACAGCGCGTAGGCGGGAGCCGCCAGCACAAGCGAGGAGTAGGTCGACAGGACAAGGCCGCTCACCATGGCGAAGGCGAAGCCCTTGAGGGTGTCGCCGCCGAACAGAAGCAGGATGAACACGGGCACGACGCTGGTGATGGAGGTGTTGAGCGAGCGCACGAACACCTGGTTCTCCGACCAGTTGGTGATCTGCATGGCGGTGCGGTGCACGCCGTCGCGCAGGCCGCGGATGTTCTCGTTCACGCGGTTGAACACGACCACGGTGTCATACAGGCAGTAGCCCATGATGGTGAGCAGGGCGGCCACGACGTTGGGGTTGACCTCCATCTGGGTCCAGGCGTAGATGCCCATCACGATGATGAGGACCTGCGCCAGCGACAGCACGCCCATGAGGGCCATCTTGACCTCGTAGCGGATGGAGACGTAGGCGATGATGAGCGCGATGACCACGACGAAGGCGATGGCCATGGAGCGCGTGACGTCGCCGCCCCAGTTGGGGCCGATGGTGGTGACGGAGAAGGTGTTGTCGGCGATGCCCACCGACTCGGCCACCGCGCTGGCCACGGCGTTGGCCTGGACGGGGTCCGTCTCGCCGGTGCGCACGAGGAAGCCCGCCACGTCGTTGGCGTTCGTGGTCTGGATCACGGCGTCGGGCTGGCCCTGCTCGGCGAAGGCGTCGCGAAGCGCGGACTGCTCCACGCCGGAGGCGTCGTTGAAGGTGACCTGCGAGCCGCCCAAGAACTCGATGCCGAAGTTCAGGCCGCGGACGAGCAGGCCCGCGAGGGCCAGGACGACCAGGACGATCGAGATAGCGAAGAACAGGTTGCGGTGCTTCACGAACTGAATCTCATGCTTGAAATGGCTACGCATCCTGCTCACCCCCCTTCGAGGTTGCGGTGCCCCTCTGGGCGGCCTCGGCCATGTCGGCCTTCACGCCCCAGAAGCCGGGGTTCTTGGCGACGGCCCCGCGGCCCAGCAGGCGCACGGCAGGCGTGGTGAAGACGAGCAGGGTGAAGAAGGAGCACAGCACGCCCAGGGCCAGGGTCAGGCCGAAGCCGCGCGCCGAGCCCGTGGTGAGGAAGAACAGGCCCAGGGCCGAGATGAGCGAGACGACGCCGGCGTCCAGGGCGGTCATGATGCCGTGCTTGGAGCCGCTCACCGAGGCGGTGCGGATGGACTTGCCCGCACGCAGCTCCTCGCGGAAGCGCTCGAGCACGAGGATGGTGGAGTCGGCGGCCATGCCGATGGTGAGCACGACGCCGGCCAGGCCCGCAAGCGACAGCGCGAACAGCCCCATGGAGGACAGCGCCGCAAGAACGCCCAGGTACACGATGCCGAAGGTGAGCAGCGCGCCGGCCGTGATGAGGCCCAGGCCCTGGTAGAAGACGAAGAGGTAGAGCAGGATGATGCAGAAGCCCACCACGACGGCGATGAGGCCCTGCCACAGCGAGTCCTGACCCAGCGTCGGGCCGACGTAGCTCGACTCGGAGTACTCAAGGCTCACGGGCAGCGCGCCGCTCTCCAGGACGGTCTTGAACGACTTGGCGTCGTCCAGGGAGTAGTTGCCGGTGATGGACACGTCGCCGGTGGTGATGGCGCTCTGCACCGAGGGGGCGCTCTGCACCACGCCGTCGAGCAGGATGGCGATGCGGCTCTTGGTGTCGGCCAGGATCTTCGTCACGTCGCCGAACGCCTTGGTGCCCTCGGCATCGAGGTGGATGTTGACGGCGTAGTAGGCGCTGCCCGAGCTCTGCATGCCCAGGGTCACGCTCTCGATCTGGTCGCCGGTCATGAACGCGGTGTAGGTGCCCGCGGCGAGCTCGACGTTGGAGACGCCGGCGTTGATCTTCGCCAGCGCGTCCTGGTCGGCGATGTCGTTGAGGTCGACGAACTCCAGGGTGCCCGTGGTGCCGATGGTATCGATGACCTCCTGGGCATCGGTGGCACCGGGGATCTGGATGAGGATCTGGTTCGTGCCCTGTCGCTGCACGGTGGCCTCGGAGGCGCCCAGGGAGTTCACGCGGTTCGTGACGATGGCCACGGCGGACTCCATGTCGTCGTCGGTCACGGCCGAGCCGTCGGGCTTGTCGGCCGTCATGATGACCGACACGCCGCCCTTGATGTCGAGTCCCTGCGTGATCTTCTGGTCGAGCGGCCAGAAGCCCACGACGCACACCGCGAGGATGACGAGCAGGACCACGAGCACGGAGGCGTACCGTTTGACCTCGACCGGCATCTTGCGCTTGCCGTTGCGCTTCTTCGTTTTCTTGGGCTTGGCCTTGGCGGCACCCGTGGCCTGCGCCCAGGCCTGGGATGCCCCTCGGGGCTCCTTGTTGTCCGACATATCAACTCCCTTGAGGCGGGCGGCAAGGCCGCCCGGCGGTTACAGATTCGTACAGTATAATCCTAAAAGGCGCCGACGGACCTTAGTAGTCGTTCGCCGCAGGGCTGGACATCCACGAATCGAGGAACGCCGCATACTCCCCCGCCATGATGGCCTGCCGCGCGAGGTCCATGAGGTGGACGAGGAAGTAGACGTTGTGGATGGACAGTAGGATGCCGGCGAGCATCTCCTTCTGGGTGACGAGGTGGCGGATGTAGCCGCGCGTGTAGCCCCCCGAGCACACGGGGCAGTCGCAGGCGTCGTCGATGGGGCCGTGGTCGTGGGCGTACTTGGCGTTCTTCATGTTCATGCGCCCGTAGTGCGAGAACGCCGTCCCGGAGCGGGCGGTGCGGGTGGGCAGCACGCAGTCGAACATGTCGACGCCGCAGGCGACGGCGCGCACGAGCGTGGTGGGGTTGCCCACGCCCATGAGGTAGCGGGGCTTGTTGCGCGGCATGTGCTGCGAGGCGAGCGGGGCCAGGGTCTCGAACATGAGCTCGTGGTCCTCGCCCACGCTGTAGCCGCCGATGCCGTACCCCGGGAAATCGCCGCACGACTCGAGGTGGGCCAGGGAGCGAAGGCGCAGGTCCATGTGCATGCCGCCCTGCACGATGCCGAAAAGCGCCTGGTCGGGGCGCTTGTGCGCCGCAAAGCAGCGGTCGGCCCAGCGGCTCGAGAGCTCCACCGCGCGCTCCACCTGGCTGCGCTCGGCGGGATAGCCCACGCACTGGTCGAGCTGCATGCAGATGTCCGAGCCCAGGCGCTCGGCGATGGCCATGTTGTCCTCGGGCGACCAGAACACGTGCTTGCCGTCGTAGTCGTCGGCGCGGAACTCCACGCCGCCGTCGGAGAGCTTCACGAGGTCGCCGTGCGAGAACACCTGGAAGCCGCCCGAGTCGGTGAGGATGGGGCGGTCCCAGTTCATGAACTTGTGCACGCCGCCGAACTCGGCGACGGTCTGCGAGCCGGGACGCATCTCGAGATGGTAGGTGTTGTTGAGGACGATCTGGGCGCCCAGCGACTTCACCGTGTCGGGCAGCAGACCCTTCACCGTGCCCTTGGTGCCGACGGGCATGAACACCGGGGTGTGGATGTCGCCGTGGGCGGTATGGAAGACGCCCGCGCGGGCATGGGTCTTGGGGTCTTCGGCCAAGACCTCATAGGAAAACAGCTTCGCTTCGCTCAAAAGGACTCCTTTGGGTGAGAACGTGATGCGGCGGCGCAAGTGTGCAAGCGCGCCGCCCACGTCCGTCATGGCGTTATAGAATGGGGATTTTACTTCCTCAAACAGCAATACGGGCGCATCGGCGGCCCCTCATCAGGAAAGAACGAGACATGAGCGCAACACGCACCCAGGCAGGACGCAGGATTCCGGAGCTTTTGAGCCCGGCGGGCACCATGGACGCATTCAAGGCGGCGCTCGCCGCAGGCGCCGACGCCGTCTATTGCGGCCTGGACAGCTTCAACGCCCGCCGCAACGCCGACAACCTCGACCTCGAGCACCTCCGGGCCGCCTGCGAGCTGGCGCACCTCGCCGGGTCGCGCGTGTACGTCACGGTGAACATCCTCATCGCACAAGACGAGATGCCCCGCGCCCTGGCGCTCGTGCACGACTGCCACCTTGCCGGGGCCGACGCCTTCATCATGGCCGACTGGGGCCTCATCAGCCTGACCCGCCAGCTCTGGCCCCAGCTCGAGATCCACCTCTCCACCCAGGCCAACGTCAACGACGCCCAGGGCGTGCGCTTCGCCAAGCAGGCGGGGTGCTCGCGCGTGACGCTCTCCCGCGAGATGGACCTTCCCGAGATAGAGTCCTGCTCCCATGAGGGCGTGGAGCTGGAGGTCTTCTCGCACGGGGCCATCTGCGTCTGCTATTCGGGGCAGTGCCTGCTCAGCAGCATGCAGCGCGGCAAGTCGGCCAACAGGGGCCTGTGCCGCCAGCCCTGCAGGCTCCCCTACCGCCTGCTCGACGAGTCGGGCGCCGACAGGGCGCGCGTGAGCGGCACGAGGCTCATGTCGCCCCGCGACAACTGCACGATAGCTGACATCGCCACGCTCAGTGAGGCGGGCTGCTCCGCCATGAAGCTCGAGGGCAGGATGAAGGCCCCCGACTACGTGGGGACGGTCACCGCCGCCTACCGCAGCGCCTTGGACGAGTTCGCCCAGGGACTCGACCCGCAGGCCGACGACGCCGTCATGCGCGCGCTCGCCCGCGCCTTCAACCGCAACTTCACCGACGGCTACCTGCACGGCAGGCACGACAACGACTTCATGAGCTACGAGCGCGGCAACAACCGCGGCCAGCTCGCCGGCGTCATCGCCCAAGCGCAGGGCAAGCGCGCGGTAGCCAGGCTCGACGAGCCCGTGGGCCAGGGCGACCTGCTTGAGATTCGCAACCCCGAGCGCTTCGACGACTACGTCACCGTCCCGAGCCCGCGCGCCACCGACGGCCCCGACGAGGTGGTGCTCGACCTGCCGCGCGCGATGGGGGCGGGCTGCGACGTGCGCGTCATCCGAAGCGAGGAGGGCATGGCCCAGGCCCGCGAGTTCGCCGCCCGCACCTGGCCGCGCAAGCGCCGCGTGAACGTCCGCGTGCGTGCGAGGCTGGGCGAGCCCTTCCGCGTGGAGCTGGAGACCCTGCCCGGCGACGCCCATCCCGACCTGGGCGCGGACGTGGTGCGCGCCGCCGCCGAGGGCTTCGTCGTGGAGGCCGCGCGCAGCCGTGCCGTGAGCCCCGGGGACCTGCGCGAGCACGTCGGCCGCATGGGGACGAGCCCCTTCGTCGCCCAGGAGTGGGACATGGACGTCGACGAGGGCGTGGGCATGTCGTTCTCGGCCGTCCACGCCGTGCGCGCCCAGGCCGTAGAGGCCCTGCAGGCGGCGCTGCTGCAGCCCTGGTCGCAGGGCCGCCAGGCCATCGCCCCCGCGCCCCTGAGCGTGCAGGCCAGGCCCGCAACCAGGCAGGCGGCGGCGCAGGCTGTGCTGTGCGCCCTCGTCACCACGCCCGAGGACGCCCGTGCCGCCCGCCAGGCCGGGGCCGACATGGTGTTCGCGAGCGCCATCGACCTTGCCATGGGACCGGCGAGCAGCACAAGAAGGAGGCCCGCACAAGCCCAAGAGACGCAGGCACAGGATTGGCACGACGACGTGGTCGCGCTGCTGCCCCCCGTGGCCCGCAGCGCCGACCACGCCTACGGCGACGCCTGCATCCGCGGCGGGCGGGAGGTGTGCGTCTCCAACGTCTCGTGGCTCGCAAGCGCGCAGGAGCTGGGCGCTCAGGCCTGGCTGTGGGACTGCATGGAGCTGCACAACGCGCAGGCCTTCGAGTTCATGCGCAAGGCCGGGGCCAAGGGCGCATGGCTCTCCTGCGAGCTCGACCTGCTTGAGATCTCCCAGCTCGCGCAAAGCGCGCGCATGCCGCTCGGCATGAAGGTCTGGGGCCACATCCGCACCATGACCACCGAGCACTGCCTGCTGCAGGCCATGGGCGACTGCGGCAAGACGTGCCCCACCTGCGCCCGGCGCGCCCTCAAGCTGGAGATGCGCGACGAGTTCGACCGCGCGAGCATCGTCACGAGCGACGCGCTGGGCCGCTCGGGGCTCTGGCAGGCCGAGACCTTCGACGCCACCCCGCAGATAGCGGAGCTCATGCGGGCCGGCGTCGAGAGGTTCATGGTCGACTGCAGGCTCTGCGACTCTCCCGAGCAGGTCGAGGCCGCGGTGCGTCATACCGCCCGCGCCTTGAAGGCCGCACAGGCCGGCAAGACCTGCGCCCCGCGCGCGGCAGGCACGACGAGCGGGCACCTGTTCGAGCGAATCGGCTAGCCTAAAACGCCTGCGGCCGGGCGTCGGCATCCCGCCGCCCGGCCGCGCACACGATACATATAGTCCTCAAGGCCGCAGGGCCGGCGTCAGTCCTGCTCGGAAAGCACCTCGTCGAGGATGTCGAGCACCATCGGCTTCAGCGCCTCGTCGATGTCGGCCAGGTCGAGCACAGGGGGCTTCTTGGGGGTCGAGCCGTGCTCGACGGCGAACTGGGCCTGCTCGGCCTGCTGCGGGTCGCACAGGACGGAGCAATACGTCGCCTCGTCGCCGTCGCTTCCTGACACCAGGTCGGTGTACACGAGGTAGACGGGGCCCGCCGGCTCAAGCGAGAAGGACAGAAGGGCGTCGTAGCGGCACATGACGCCCTCCTCATCCATGTTGCGGAAGGCGAAGTCGTATACCTCGAACGTCTCGAAATCGCGCATGCACTCCCCTACCCTATGCGTGGTTCTCGCGGTCTACCAGGCCTTCCGCGCCGTAGCGCTGGCGCAGGAGCGGCTTTTCGATCTTGCCGGTGGGGTTGCGGGGAACGTCGGCGAAGATGATCTTGCGCGGGCGCTTGTAGCGGGGCAGATCGAGGCAGAAGTCGTTGATGTCCTGCTCGGTGGTGTCGGCGTACTCGGGCTTGAGCGCGATGATGGCCGCGCAGATCTCGCCCAGGCGGTCGTCGGGCAGGCCGATGACGGCGACGTCCTTGATGGCGGGGTTGGCGGCCAGGAAGTCCTCGATCTGCACGGGGTAGATGTTCTCGCCGCCCGAGATGACGACGTCCTTCTTGCGGTCGACGAGCCAGTAGAAGCCGTCCTCGTCCTGACGGGCCATGTCACCCGTGAGGAGCCAGCCGTTGGACAGCGACTCGGCCGTGGCCTTGGGGTTGTTGTAGTAGCAGGTCATGACGCCCGGGCCCTTGACGCACAGCTCGCCCACCTCGCCGGGCTCAACGGTCTCCCCGTGGGCGTCGATGATCTTCACCTGCCAGTTGTAGCCGGGGACGCCGATGGCGCCCACGTGCTCGATGTTGTCGACCCCCAGGTGCACACATCCCGGTCCCGTGGACTCGGACAGGCCGTAGTTCGTGTCGTACTGGTGGTGCGGGAACACTGCCTTCCACTTCTTGATGAGGCTCTTGGGCACGGGCTGGGCGCCGATGTGCATGAGGCGCCACTGGTCGAGCTTGTAGTCCTCGAGCTTGACCGTGCCCTCCTCGATGGCAAGGAGGATGTCCTGGGCCCACGGCACGAGCAGCCACACGATGGT
The DNA here is from genome assembly GCA_963619535.1 of Acutalibacteraceae bacterium. Taxonomy (GTDB): domain Bacteria; phylum Actinomycetota; class Coriobacteriia; order Coriobacteriales; family UMGS124; genus UMGS124. The sequence continues at coordinate 26,225 of CAVEWV010000001.1, forward strand.
GCAGCCCTCCGAGCTCACGGCGTCGAAGATCGCCTTGGGCGTCACGCCGCGCAGGAGCACGCCCTTGCCGCCGCAGATGAGGCTGCCCATCCAGTGCATGGCCGCGCCCGTGTGGTAGAGCGGCGGGATGCACAGGAACACGTCGTCGTGGGTCTGGCCGTGATGCTGCTGCTCCATCTGGGCCGCCTGCGTGAGACTCTCGTGGTTGTGCAGGATGGCCTTGGGGAAGCCGGTGGTGCCGCTGGAGAAGTAGATGGCGGCGTCCTCGTACTCGGTGACGGGCACGAACGGGTCGGAGGAGGCCATGTTGCTCGTGAGCTCGCTGTAGCTCTCGGCGAAGGTGGGGCAGTCGCTGCCCACGTAGAAGAGCAGGCGGTTCTTGGAGATGCTCTGCTCCACCTGCTCGACGCGCCCAGTGAACTGCGGTCCGAACACGAGGATGTCCACCTCGGCCAGGTCCAGGCAGTATTCGATCTCCTCGGCGGTGTAGCGGAAGTTGAGGGGCACCACCGTGGCGCCCGACTTGAGCACGCCGAAGTAGATGGGCAGGTACTCCAGGCAGTTCATGAGCAGAATCGCGACCTTGTCGCCCTTCTTGACACCGCGCGAGATGAGCAGGTTGGCGAAGCGGTTCGCCTTCTCGTCGAAGACGCCCCAGGTGATCTGCCTGCGATAGGGCTGCATGCAGGTGCTCTGCACGAGGCTGTAGTCGCGCCAGGTGGCGTGGCTGGGCTCCTGGATCTCGGGGTTGATCTCGACCAGGGCGACCTCGTCTTTGTACTCGTGGGCGTTGCGGCGAAGGAAGTCGGTGATGGGCATTGCGAACCTCACATAATGGAAGGGACTCGTTTTGCGTAATTGTACACATTTGCCGACGAAAAAAGCCGCCCATTTGCTGAGCGGCTTTCTTTGACGCAAAAGTGGAGGAGCTTAGAGGACCTCGACGACCCAGCCCTCGGGACCCTCGATGTCGCAGGCCTGGATGCCGGCGAGCGTGGCGCGCAGCTTCTTGAGCACGGGGCCGCAGCCGTCGGCCGAGGCCGGGAAGTCGATCTCGGCGCCGTTGCCCTCGATACGGGCCACGGGAGAGATGACGGCGGCGGTGCCGCACAGGCCGCACTCGACGAAGTCGCCCTCGACGAGCTCGGAGAACTTCACGGGGCGCTCGATGACGTTGAGGCCGAGGGTGTCGCGGCCCAGGGCGACAAGGGAGCGACGCGTGATGGAGGGCAGGATGGAGTCGGAGTGCGACTGGGGCACGACGAGGTTGCCCTCCTTGTCCACCAGGATGACGTTGGCGCCGCCGGTCTCCTCGATGTAGGTGCGGCTGGCCGCGTCGAGGTAGAGGTTCTCGGAGTAGCCCGCCTCGTGGGCCTTCTCATAGGGGTAGAGGCTCATGGCGTAGTTGAGGCCGGCCTTGATGTTGCCGGTGCCGTGGGGCGCGGCGCGGTCGTACTCGGAGACCGTGATGGTGATGGAGGAGTCGCCGCCCTTGAAGTAGGGACCCACGGGGGTCACGAGGATGCGGAACTGGTACTCGTCGGCAGGCTTGACGCCGATGACCACGCCGGAGGCGATCATGAAGGGACGCACGTAGAGCGTGGCGCCGGAGCCGTAGGGCGGCACCCAGGCGGCGTTGGCGGCCACGACCTGCTTGACGGCCTCGACGAACTTGTCCTCGGGGAAGGAGGGCATGCACAGGCGGGCGGCGGAGTCGGCCATACGCTTGGCGTTCATGTCGGGACGGAAGCACACCACGTGGCCGTCCTTGGTGGTGTAGGCCTTGAGGCCCTCGAAGACCTCCTGGCAGTAGTGGAAGATGCCGGCGCACTCGCTCAGGGTGATGGAGTGGTCGGTGGTGAGGCCGCCCTCCTCCCACTTGCCGTCCTTGTAGTTGCAGACGTAGCTGTAGTCGGTGGGCATATAGGCGAAGGGCAGGTTGCCCCAGTCAAGATCCTTCTTCTCGATCTCGCTCATGACGTACTCCTCCTTGAAGATTCTTGCTCCGTGCGCAAATGCTCGCATGAACTGCTTGAGCGTGGCGCACATCTTAGACCTCTAGCAAAACGACGGCTTAAAAAAGCCGCCGTTCGCAGTGTCTTAACAATAGGGATGCCGTTCACGGGCCGAACGGCGCCGATGGCCGCGGGCAAGCCGCGCCAGACACGTGCCCAGACACATGGGCATGCGGCCCGGCGAGGTGCAAATAGCCCGTGAGAAGGCGGCGCTGTCGCTACGCCATCCAGCTCTCGTCGCTGGGGTTGGCGCGGAAGGCGAGCAGGCGCTGCTCGTCGGCGGCCTTGATGTAGCCCTCCTCCACGGCGACCTTCACCAGGGTGTCGAAGTCGCACAGGGAGACGTTCTTGACGTCGGCGGCGGCAAGGCGGTCGAGGCCCTTCTGCATGCCGTACGTGAAGATGGAGACGACGCCCAGCACCTCGGCGCCGGCGGCACGCAGGGGCTCGACGCAGTCGAGCACGGAGCCGGCCGTTGAGATGAGGTCCTCCACCACGACGACCTTGGTGCCCGGCTCGCAGCGGCCCTCGATCTGGTTCTTGCGGCCGTGGTCCTTGGCCGAGCCGCGGACGTAGCCCATGGGAAGGCCCAGCTTGTAGGCGGCGATGGCGGCGTGCGCGATGCCGGCGGTGGAGGTGCCCATGACGCACTCGGCCTCGGGGTAGAACTCCTTGATGTTGCAGGCCAGGCCCTCCTCGATGGCCTCGCGGGCCTCGGGGAAGGAGAGCGTGAGGCGGTTGTCGCAATAGATGGGGCTCTTGATGCCGGAAGCCCAGGTGAAGGGCTCGTCAGGACGCAGGAAGACGGCCTTGATGCCCAGAAGGTGCTTTGCGATGGCTACCTTGTCGACCATGGCGGTACGCTCCAATCTCAAGTGCCCGAAGGCGTTGTAAGGTGGGTGCATTGTAGAGCGAAGACGCGCCCGGGGCCACCCGGGCCCCGCGGCCGTCCCGAATAAACACCGAGGCGCCGGCCGGCCTTGGCAAGGTATGCGCACGACGCCGCGCGGGAGAATCCAGCGCGGGCGGCCCGGCGAGGGGCGGCGACTTGCAAGATTCCAAGCAGCTGACAGGCGATTCTAGCCCGCGAGTCTCTCCGCGAGGAGCTCAAGGGCGTGGCGGTACCCCTCGATGCCCTCCCCCGCGACCGTGGCGAAGCACGCCTGGCGCACGTAGGACACCTGACGGAAGTCCTCGCGGCTGGCCACGTCGGAGATGTGCACCTCAACGCAGGGCAGGCTCACGGACTTGAGGGCGTCGAGGATGGCGACGCTGGTGTGCGTGTAGGCGGCCGGGTTCATGACGATGCCGTCGTAGCGGCCATAGGCCTGCTGGATGGCGTCGACGATGGCGCCCTCGTGGTTGGACTGGAAATGGTCGCAGGCCTCATAGCCCAGCTCACGGCCGGCCCGCTCGATGAGGTCGCACAAGGCGGCGTAGTTCTGGCTCCCGTAGATGGCAGGCTCGCGGATGCCGAGCATGTTGATGTTGGGACCGTCTATGACCAGCGCCTTCATGGCGCCCTCCAATCATGCGACGCCGCCGAGGGCACCGGGCGATGCCCGCGGCGGCATGCGTTTCGATATGAATGTATGCTTATATGCGTTTCACGAGACGATAGATCCTGCGCGCCGTGCTCAGGGGCGAGCCGTCGGAGGGGGCGACCTCGATGTCGGCCCAATCGTGGTAGAGCGGGGCGCGTTCGGCGCGCAGGCGCTCCACGCCCTTCGCCTGGCTGAGCGGGCGGCCGTCGCAGGCCAGCTCGTCGCCGGCGTCGGGCGTGAGGCCGCGGGTGAGCAGGACGCACTTGCCGTTCTGCTTGAGCCAGTAGCGGTTGCGCGGCTGGGTCACGACGCCCCCGCCCGTGGCCACAACGCGCCCGGGGTGCGAGGTGGCCTCGATGGTGCAGCGCGTCTCAAGCTCCCTGAAGCCCTCCTCGCCGCGCTCCTCGAAGATCTGGGGGATGGGCATGCCGGCCAGGCGCTCGACCATCTCGTCGGTGTCGACGAACTCAAAGCCGAGCATCTCGGCCAGGAGCGTGCCCGTGCGGGTCTTGCCGCACCCCGGCATGCCGATGAGGCTCACCACGCCCAGGCCGTCGGCCATCTGGGCCAGCACCTCCCCGCACACGGAGTCGGGGCGCTCCACGCCCAGGAAGAGGTCGCTTGAGCGCTTCGCCTGGCCCACGAGCATGCCCAGGCCGCCCGCACAGGCGATGCCGCGCTCGCGGGCGTCGTACATGAGGCGCGTGACGAGCGGGTTGTAGATGAGGTCGCACACGCAGCGCAGGCTGCCGAAGCGGTCGAGGTCCAGGAGCGCCTCGTCGTGGGCGTGGGGGTACATGCCCACGGGAGTCGCGTTGACGACGACCTCGACCTGGCCGCGCAGCTCGTCTGCCAGGGCGATCTGGGCGGCCGTGGCGGCCTCGGCGTCGCCTTTGAGCGCGGCGAACGTAAGGTCGCCTTTGCGCGAGGCCGTCACGACGCGGGCCGCGCCCCTGTCGGCCAGCACGGCGCGCACGGTGCTCGCGGCACCGCCGTCGCCCAAGACCAGGCAGGTCGCGCCCTTCACGGGCGCATGCACGGAGTCGAGCAGGCAGGAGAAGCCGTAGTAGTCGGTGTTGTCGGCGTAGAGGCTGCCGTCGGGGCGAACCACGAGCGTGTTGGCGTTTCCCAGGCGCGCCACCGCGTCGCTTCTCGCGTCGGCCACCTCGGCCGCGACGCGCTTGTAGGGAATGGTGACGTTGAGGCCACGGTAGCGCTTGGAGCGCAGGAAGGCCTCGACGTCGCAGGGCAGGACCTCCAGACGCTCGTAGGGGGTCGAGCCGAGCAGCTCGTGGATGCGCGGGGAATGGCTGTGCCCCAGGCGCTCCCCCACCAGGCCGAAGACAAGCTCGGCCCGGCCGTCCATCGCACGGCGATACAGCGGCTCGGCCGCGTCGGTCATGACGTCGCGCCCCATGATCACACCATCTCCGAATAGCTGCCCAGGTACTTGAACTCGTCGCAGAAGTCCTCAAGCTCGCACACGAGGCTCGTGAACTCCGGGGAGTACACGGGCGCCTCGAGGTCGAAGTAGAACATGAACTCGAAGTCCTGGCCCAGGATGGGGCGGCTCTGCAGCTTGGTGAGGTTGATGTCGAGGGCGTAGAAGCGGGCGAGCACCTTGTAGAGCGCGCCGGGCTCGTGGGGGCACACCATCATGAGGGAGGTGCGGTCGGCGCCGGGGAACACCTGCAGGTCCTTGGTGATGCAGGCGAAGCGCGTGTAGTTGTTGTCCGAGTCGTTCACCTGGCGCGCGAGCACCTTCAGGCCGTACAGGGAGGCGCAGGCGCGGCTCGACAGCGCCGCCACGTCGGTGCGACCCGACTCGGCCACCATCCGCGCGGCGACGGCCGTGTTCGTGACGGGCGTGACCTTGACGTTAGGCAGGCCCTCAAGGTAGCGGGCGCACTGGTTGATGGCCTGCTGGTGGCTGTAGATCTCCGTGATGCCCTCGAGCGTAGCACCCTCGTTGACGAGCACGTTGTGGTCCACCTTGAGGCGGTAGGTGCGCACGATGTGGAAGTCGTGCTCCATCATGAGGTCGTAGACGGCGTTGACCGTGCCCGCCGAGGAGTTCTCGATGGGCAGCACGCCGTAGTCGCACTGGCCCGACTCCACGGCCTGGAAGACCCCCTCGAAGTTGCGGAAGAAGGTGATGTCGGGACGGCGGAAGAGCTTCTCGCAGGCAAGCTGGGAGTAGGCGCCGTCCGTGCCCTGGCAGGCCACGTTGGCGAACTGCGGGAAGAGCTTGGGCGTGTCGGCCAGGGCCGACTCGATGCGGTCGCGCAGCGGGCTCGTGGGGTGCATGCGGCGCTCCTGATAGGAGCTCGACACCTCCATGAGCAGGGAGAAGAGCACGGTGGCATAGCTTGAGAACTCAGGCGAGGCCTTGCGGGCCATGTCGGCGAGGATCTGGCGCTCGCGGCGCGGGTCGTTGACGCGCAGGCCGCAGGAGCGCTTGATGTCGCCGATGCGCGAGGCGATGCCCATGCGGCGCTCGAAGGCGGAGAGGATCTCCTGGTTGCAGGCGTCCATCTCGGCGCGCAGGGCGTTGATGTCGGGCTGGTCGATGGTGTTGGAAGACAAGGCGCGTCCAATCGTGGTTTGGGGGATGGGCGGGAAGTGTCGCGGGGGCTAGCCGAACAGCCGGGCGCACGAGGCGAGGACGTCCGGGTCGAGCCCAGAGTCGCTCACGGGGCCGAGCCGGCCGTCGCTGACCAGGCAGTCGAGCACGCCGAGCGCGACGGCAGCCTCCACGACGGGCACGGCGCGCACCACGACGCACGGGTCGTGCCTGCCCGCGACCTGCAGGGTCGCCTGCGAGCACTGCGCGACGTCGATCGTGGCCTGCTCGCAGGCGATGGAGGGCGTCGGCTTGAAGGCGGCGCGCACGATGAGGGGCATCCCCGTCGAGATGCCGCCCAGGATGCCGCCGGCGTTGTTGGTGCGGCAGGTGGCCCGGCCGGAGTCGTCCAGGGCGATGGGGTCGTTGTTCTGGCTTCCGTACAGGCCCGCCGCCGCAAAGCCCGCGCCGAACTCGACGCCCTTCACCGCCGGGATGCCGAAGAGGATGCGGGCCAGGACGTTCTCCAGGCCGTCGAACATGGGGGCGCCCACCCCGGCGGGAAGGCCCGTGCAGGCGCACTCCACCACGCCGCCCACCGAGTCGCCGCAGGCATGGGCCCCCGCGATGGCCGACTGCATGTCGAGACCGGCCTGGTCGTCGAGTACGGGGAACGCCTTACCCGCAAGGCCGTCGAACTGCCCGGCGCAGGCCACGGGGTCGAAGGGGGCGTCGTCGATGCCGGCGATGGCGCGGATGTGCGCCGCCACGCGGATGCCGCGGCGCTCCAAGACCTGCAGGGCCACGCCGCCCGCGGCGCACAGGCACGCCGTGAGCCTGCCGGAGAAGTGGCCGCCGCCCGCCACGTCCTGCTCGCCGTGCCAGCGCGCCTGGGCGGTGAGGTCGGCGTGGCCGGGGCGGGGGTTGCGCGCTATCTGGGAGTAGTCCGAGGAGCGCGTGTTCGTGTTCTCGATGAGGAAGGCCAGAGGCGCGCCGCAGGTGCGGCCCTGGGGGTTGAGGCCCGAGAGCACCCGGGGCGCGTCGGCCTCGCGGCGCGGGGTGGACCAGGCGTTCTTGCCGGGGGCCCGGCGGGCCATGAAGGCCGCGAGCGCCTCCAGGTCGACGCGCTCCCCTGCGGGGAGGCCGTCCACGACGACGCCGATGGCGGCCGAGTGGGACTGGCCGAAGATCTGGACCTTGACGCAAGAGCCAAACGAGGACGACACGCTAGGCCTCCATCTCGTCGACGTTGACACGGCCGCCCAGGCGCGCGAAGTCCTCGAAGAAGGCCGGGTAGGACTTGCTCACCGCCTGGCAGTCCTCGATGAGGACGGCCCCGCTGGACTGCCCGGCCGCCACGGCCGCCGACATCGCGAGGCGGTGGTCGTTGTGCGAGCGCACACGCGCGCCGTGGAACACGTTGCCCGGATGCGCCGCGCGACCGTGGATGGACAGGCCGTCGGGCAGCTCCTCAAGGTCGATGCCCAGGCGCTCGAGCATCTCGGAGGTCGTCTCAAGGCGGTCGGACTCCTTGATGCGCAGGCGCGCGGCGTTGTAGATGCGCGTGGTGCCCATCGCGCAGGCGGCCACGACCGACACCACGGGGACGAGGTCGGGCACGTCGCCGGCGTCGAGCTCGATGGCGCGCAGGCCCGCCGCAGCGGGGCGCACGCAGGCCTGCCCCGCGGCCTCGTCACGCTCCACCGTCGCCCCGAAGCGCTCGAGGATGTCCAGAATGGCCTTGTCGCCCTGGGCCGAGCCGAAGTCGAGCCCGCTGACGGTCACGCCGCCCTCGCCCAAGGCGCCGGCGCACAGCCAAAAGGCCGCGTTCGACCAGTCACCCTCAACCACAAGTTCACCCTGAGGCTTGAACTCGACCCCACCCGCGACGCTGAAGTCAGTGGTGGCCTCAACATGTCCATTAACCTCAACTTGACCATGAGACTCAGTGACCTCGACGCCAAACTGGGAGAGAACGCGCAGCGTCATGTCGATATACGGCCTGGACTCCACCCTGCCGAGCAGGCGCACGCTGCCACCCTCCTCCAACAGCGGCAGGGCGAGCAAGAGGCCGGTGACGAACTGCGACGACACGTTGCCGGGGATGACGAAGGCGCCGCCCTCAAGCTTGCCTTGAGCTTGAACCGGCCACACACCTTGCGCCGAGAGCGTCATGCCGTGTGCCTCAAGCTCCTCGCGCAGGGGCGACAGGGGCCGCTCAGGCAAGCGCCCGCAGCCCCCGATGGTCGCCCGGGCACCCAGGGCGCACACCACGGGCAGCATGAAGCGCAAGGTGCTGCCGCTCTCGCAGCAGTCAAGCGAGACGGGCGCGCCCACCAGGGCCTCGCGCTCGACGGGCTCCACGTGGATGAGCGCGCCGCGCCGCGCGATGCGGGCGCCCAGCGCCTCGAGGCAGGATATGGTGGCCTCGATGTCCTTGCTCGAGGTGGTGCACCTGATGTCGCAGGGCGCCTGGGACAGGGCGGCGCAGATGAGCATGCGGTGGGCGGCGCTCTTCGAGGAGATGGCCGCGATGGTGCCCGACAGGGGCTGGGGGTCCACCGAGGCGATCTTCGCGCGCTTGCCGGCCGGGGCGGCGCCTGCGACCTCGACCTCCCCCTCGGCCAGGACGACGTCGCGCTTGGCGCACCCCAACTCCATCATCCGCTCGAAGCGGGCCATGTCCACGCGCTGCACCTCGCAGCGCCCGATGCCGCGCACGGCGACGACGTCGATCTGGTCGCCCACGCGCTTCTTGTCGTGCAGGGCCGCCTGGGCGATCTCGTGCGCCGAGCGCGACGTGCCGCAGGGAAGCCCGTGCACCATGAGCATGCGCTCGATGCGCTCGGCGTCCTCGGCGGCGCACTGGCCGCTCGCCGCGCAGGCGCGCGCCATGATGGCCGTGCCCGCGGCCACGGCATGGCCGTGCGTGACCCCATAGCCGCTCAGAAGCTCGATAGAGTGGCCGGCGGTGTGCCCGAGGTTGAGCAGCTTGCGCTGCCCCGCCTCGCGCTCGTCGGCCTGCACCACGTCGCGCTTGATGGAGATGCAGCGCTCCACCACGCGGCGCTCCTGGCCGGCGAGGGGCGACTCGAGCCAGGAGAAGAGCTCGGCGTCGCACATGACGCCGTACTTCACGACCTCGCCCATGCCGTCGCTCACGAACTCGGCGGGCAGGGTCTTGAGGCAGTCGAGGTCGCACACCACGAGCTTGGGCTGCCAGAACGCCCCCACGAGGTTCTTGCCCTCGGGAAGGTCGACCGCGGTCTTCCCGCCCACGCTGGAGTCCACCATGGCAAGCAGCGAGGTGGCCACCTGCACGAGGTTGCACCCGCGCATGTAGCTGGCGGCCGTGAAGCCCGCGAGGTCGCCGATGACGCCGCCGCCCAGGGCCACGACCGTGCTCTGGCGCGACATGCCGCACGCCGCGCAGCGACGCACGAGCCTGGCGAAGCTCTCGAGCGACTTGGTGGCCTCGCCGGCAGGCAGGACCTCCAGGCTCACCTCGAAGCCCGCCTCGCGCAGCGAGTCGCCCACGCATGCGGCGTACAGGGGGGCGACGTTGGAGTCGCTCACCAGAAGCACCTGGTTGTCGGCCTTGGGCGCCGCCTCGCGCACGAGGCGCCCCACCTGGGGCAGCAGTCCCTCCCCCACCAGGACGTCATAGGAGCCCGAGGCGCTCACGTGCACGCGGTCTATCGTGGAAGCGTCATGCATCTAGGAGTTCCTTTCTGCTTGGCTGCGCCTCTCGGCGTCTTCCTTGGCCCGGCGGCCGTCCGCCAACAGGCGGCGCATCGTCTCGGCGTCGCGCGCGTCGAGCGCGTCGCGGTACTCCTGCAGGCTCGCGATGATGGTGTCGAGCTCGAAGAGCAGGTTGTCGGCGTCGTCGAAGAACAGCTCGGTCCACATGTTCTCGTTGAGCCGTGCCACGCGCGTGAGGTCCTTGTAGCTGCCGGCCGAGAAGCCCTTGTGGCCGCGGGCCGTGGGGCTCTTGATGTAGGCGTTGCTCACCACGTGGGCGAGCTGGGAGGTGAAGGCGATGCGCCGGTCGTGCTCCTCGGGCGTGCTCACCTGGATGGAGCCGAAGCCGGCGGGCGCGAGGAGGTCCTTGATGCGCTCGAAGAGCGCCATGTCGTCGACGCGCGGCGGGCAGATGACCATGGGCGCGTTGTGGTAGAGGTTCTCGCGGGCGTACTTGAAGCCCGAGAACTGCGTGCCGGCCATGGGGTGGCCGCCCACGAAGGTAAAGCCGTGCCGCTCGGCGATGGGCATGCAGGCGGCGCAGACCTCGCGCTTGACGCCCGCCGCGTCGATGACCAGGCAGCTTTCGGGGATGAGGTGCGCGTGCGCCCGGAGCCAGTCGATGCAGCCGCCCGGGTAGAGCGCGAGCAGTATCAGGTCGCACTGGGCGATGGCGTCGTCGTCCAGGACGCCCTGCACCGTCTCGTCGATGGTGGCCACGGCCATGGTGTCGGTGTCTATGTCGAAGGCCAGCACGCGCCAGCCCGCGGCATGGTAGGCCTTCGCGAACGAGCCGCCGATGAGTCCCAGGCCGACGATGCCGATGGTCTTGGTGTCTTCCATGCCCCGCCCCCTAGCCGGCCACGGCCTGGCGCACGGCGCGCACCTTGCCCGCGAGCGCGTCGAACTGGGCGGGCGTGAGCGCCTGGGCGGCGTCGCTCACGGCACATGCCGGGTCGGCGTGGACCTCCACCATAAGCCCGTCGGCGCCCGCGGCCACGGCCGCGAGGGCCATGGGCTCGACGAGGCGGGCATGTCCCGTGGACTGGCTGGGGTCCACGACCACGGGCAGGTGCGTGAGGCCGTGCAGCGCGGCGACCGCCGTGAGGTCGAGCGTGCTGCGCGAGCGCGTCTCGAAGGTGCGGATGCCGCACTCGCACAGGATGACGTTGGGGTTGCCCTGGCTCATGACGTGCTCGGCGCTCATGAGCAGCTCGTCGACGCTGCAGGCAAGACCACGGCGCAGCATGACCGGCTTGCCCGCACGTCCCACCTCGCGCAGCAGGTCGTAGTTCTGCATGTTGCGCGCGCCTATCTGCCACAGGTCGATGCCGTGGGCGCAGAAGAGCTCCACCTGGCCGGCGTCCATGATCTCGCACGAGACGGGCAGGCCCGCCTCACGCCCCGCGGCCTTCAGCAGCTCCAGGCCGCGCTCGCCCAGGCCGGAGTCGGCATAGGGGCTGGCGGCGGACTTGAAGGCCCCCGCGCTCAGGACGTTGGCGCCCGAGGCGCGCACGGCGCGGGCGACGGCGGCCAGACCGTCCTCCTCCACGACGCTGGGGCCTGCCATGAGCAGGAACTCGCCTGCGCCCACGGCCACGCCGGGGGCGACCTCGACCTTGGTGTCGAGCGGGTGGAACTTGCGGTTGGCCGCCTTGAAGGGCTCGGTCACGCGCGTGACGGACTCGATGATCCCCATGGACTCCAGAAGCGAGGCGTCCACGCGCGAGGTGTCGCCGATGATGCCCACGATGGTGGTCTCGATGCCCTGGGAGATGTTGACGCCCAGCCCCTTGCCCTCAAGCCAGCTCACGAGGTTGTCGAGCTGGCGGGGGCTGGTGCCGGGCTTGATGACTGCGATCATGGAACGACCTTCCTGCGCGGGGTGCGGGCCGCGTGCGTCCCGCAGGGGCGCGTCTTAGACGATGAGCATGGCGTCGCCGAAGGACAGCATCCTGTACTTGGCGTCGATGGCGTGGGCGTAGGCGTCCATGATGCGCTCGCGGCCCGCGAAGGCGCTGACGAGCATCATGAGCGTGGAGCGCGGGACATGGAAGTTCGTCACCATGGCGTCCACCACGTGGAACTGGCTGCCCGGCATGAGGAAGAGCGAGGTGCTGGCGTTCTCGCGCACCACCACGTCGCCGCTCTGCGGCACGTCGAAGCCGCGCGCGACGCACCCGGCGAAGGGCGCCTCGTCGCACCAGGAGCTCTCAAGCGAGCGCACCGAGGTCGTGCCGACGGCGACGACGCGCCCGCCGGCCGCCTTGGTGGCATGGATGGCGTCCACCACCTGCTGCGGCACGTGGTAGCGCTCGGTGTGCATCTCGTGCTGCGTGGGGTCGTCCTCCTCGACGATGCGGAAGGTGTCGATGCCCACCTCGAGCTCGACGGTGGCCCAGCCCACGCCCTTGGCGCGGCAGCGCTCGATGAGCTCGGGGGTGAAGTGCAGGCCCGCCGTGGGAGCCGCGGCCGAGTGCTCCTCGTCCATGGCGTAGACGGTCTGGTACTTCTCCGAGTCGCCCTCGTACTGCGTGATGTAGGGCGGCAGCGGCACATGGCCCGCCTTGTGCATGGCCTCGTCGAGCGTGAGGCCCTCGGCGGCCTCGAAGCTCACGAGGCGAAGGCCGCGCTGCGGCAAGATCTCGCCCACGTGGGCGCGCAGGATGACCGGCGCCTCCATGGGGGCCAGAAGCCCGCCCTCGCGAAACTCCACGCAGCTGCCCGGCTTCAGACGCTTGCCGGGCTTCACCAGGCACTCCCACACGGCGCCGCCCGCGTCGAGGTCCTCGCGGCGGTTGGTGAGGAAGACCTCGCAGGTGCCCCCGGTTACCGGCTTGTGGCCGATGAGGCGGGCGGGCAGCACGCGCGTCTGGTTCACCACGAGCAAATCGCCCGCGTCGAGGTAGTCGACGATGTCGCTGAACCGGCGGTCCTCAAGGGTGCCCTTGGCGCGGTCGAGCACGAGCAGACGGCACGAGTCGCGCGGCTCGGCCGGGTACTGGGCGATGAGCTCGCGGGGAAGGTCGTAGTCAAAATCATCAGTGCGCATATGCAAACAGCTCCAAACAACTGGCGGTGACGCAGGCAGTCTAGCGCGTCTCACCTGCTACGACGCCCAGTATCGGCCAGTTGCCGAGAATCTGCGGGTATAGGCGCACAAAAGCGGGGCGGCGGGGCCTCAGACGTGGGCAAGCGCCCGCGCCACGTCGCGCTGCAGCGTGCGCGCGTCGCGCGCCTGGCAGCGCTCAAGGGCCGCCTCGGCCGCGGAGAACCTGCAGCCGCAGTAGTTCTGGCGGTACAGGCCCAGCTCCTTGGCCCTGCGCGTGGCCTGCGGGTACAACGGGCGGAAGTCCTGCCACACGGCCTGGACGCCTGCCCGCGCCGCCTGTCGGGCAAGGGCCGCCCCACAGGCGTCGAAAAGCTGGTAGGGGGAGACGGCCAGCGTCGTGGAGAGGCATTCGTAGCCGCCCTGCGCGGCCATGTCGGCGGCCGCGCGCAGGCGCATCTCGTAGCAGGCGGCGCACCGGGCAAGACGGTTGGTGCCGTAGCGGCCCACCTCGCGCTCCCAGGCGGCGCGGTCGCACGGGCCCTCCACCACCTCGATCCCCTCGGGGGCGGCCCAGGCGCGCAGGGTGTCGAGGCGCCGGCCGTACTCGTCGGCGGGCTGGATGTTGGGGTTCACATAGGCGATGGTGATGTCAAACCCCTGCCCCGCAAGCACGCGCACGGGCTCCAGAGAGCACGGCCCGCAACACGCATGCAACAACATTCGAGGTATCCCCGTCGAATTCACCGTGTTCCCCACCTCAAGACCCCTTTCCGGCATGATGTTCGTGCTACTGTATACCGCATTGTCTTTCGCGGGTCGCGGGGGACGGCATCACACACATACATCGAGGCGAAAGGGCGAAGCAGCATGGCAATGTCGGAGCTTGAAGAGAGGATCCGCCGCGAGGGCACGGTAAAGCCGGGCAACGTCTTGAAGGTCGACGCCTTCCTGAACCACAAGTGCGACGTGGAGCTGTTCGACCACATGGGGGCCGCCTGGGCCGAGCACTTCGCCGGCAAGCGCATCGACAAGATCCTCACCATCGAGTCGTCGGGCATCGGCATCGCCTGCATCGCGGCGCGGCACTTCGGCAACGTCCCCGTCGTCTTCGCCAAGAAGACCCAGTCCATCAACCTCGACGGCGAGCAGTACCACACCGTCGTGCACTCCTTCACCAAGCAGAAGGACTTCGACGTCATCGTCACGAAGCGCCACCTGCAGGCCGGCGAGCACGTGCTGCTCATCGACGACTTCCTCGCCAACGGCTGCGCCCTGCGCGGCCTCATCGAGATCTGCGAGGAGGCCGGCTGCGTCGTCGAGGGCATCGGCATCGCCATCGAGAAGGGCTTCCAGACCGGCGGCGACGAGCTGCGCGCCGACGGCTACGACCTCGACTCCCTGGCCATCGTGAAGTCCATGAACGACGTGACCGGCGAAATCGAGTTCGCCTAGTCTCACAAGGCCCGCTCGCCCGTCCCTACACATCAAGCTGCCTCGACCCAAAAGGAAGCGCCCCCAAGCCATCGGCCTGAGGGCGCTTCCTCGTTGGGGGCTTTGTGCCGCCTTGAGCTAGTTCGCAGCCTCGATGAGGGGGGCGGCAACCTGCTTCTTGCGGGAGAGCACGCCGGGCATCCAGACGCCCTCGGGCACCACGGTGATGCCCAGGCCTCGCTCGACGACCTCGGGGGCGCCCACGACGAAGACCTGCGAGCCCTCCTCGATGATGTCGGTCACGCACAGCACGAGCGTGTCGCCGCCGTTGGCCACGCGGTACTCCTCCATCGCGGCGCGCAGCTCGTCGGCCTGGGCCAGGACGGGCTCCTTGTTGACGGTCTCGTACTGGCCGATGTAGACGGCCTTGCCGGCGATGTCGAACTTCTTGATGTCGCGGGCGACCATCTGGGCGGGCGTGAAGCCGTCGGCGCCGCGGCTCTTGAACACCTGGGCGCCGTAGGCCACCGGGTCGACGCCGATCTGGGCGCCGAGCTTGGCGGCGATGGCGCGGTCGGCGTCGGTGGTGGTCGGGGACTTGAGCATCACGGTGTCGGTCATCATGGCCGACAGCAGAAGGGCGGCCTGGGCGTCGCTCATGGGCGTGCCGGTGACCTCGAAGAGCTTGGCGATGATGCAGCAGGTCGAGCCCCAGGGGACGTTGACGAACAGCGTGGGCTGGGCGGTGGTGAGGTCGGCGATGCGGTGGTGGTCGACGACGCCCACGACCTCGGCGTTCTCGATGCCCTCGACCGTCTGGCCCAGCTCGTTGTGGTCGGTCAGGATGACCTTGACCTTCTCGTCGGCGGGCTCGATCTTCTCAAGGAGCTCAGGCGCGGCGACGCCGTGCTGGGCGAGCAGGGCAGCGCTCTCGCCGGGCATCTCGCCCAGGCGGCAGGCCACGTACTCGTTGGCCGGGTCGAGGACGCCTGCGAGCTGGGCGTACACGACGGCCGACATGATGGCGTCGTTGTCGGGATTCTTGTGACCGAAGACCAGAACCTTGCTCATTGAGCTCTCTCCTATCCGTAGGCAAACAGCGCCCCGCAACCGGGGCGCATGAAACACGCGACTGTTCAGTTTAACGCAGGTGGGCCCGTGCGAAGCCCAGGACGGTGCCCCAATACACATCGGGCACGAGCAGGCTCGACATGCAGTGGCCCGCGCCCTCCACGAGGAGCACCTGGCGCTCGCAGGTCGCGGCCTCATAGAGGCGGCGCGTGCAGCCCGGGCTCACCGTGGCGTCCTTGAGGCCGTGCACGAAGAGGATGGGCGTGCGCGAGCGCGCCACCATGCGCGCCGCGTCGTCGGCGGCGATGTCGTAGCCGCCCGGGGTGTGGCGCAGGCGTCGGCGCACGAGCTCCAGGGTGGGGTGCGCGGGCAGCCCCAGGGAGCCGGCGATGCCCGCAAGCGAGCTCCAGGCGGCGTCGAAGCCGCAGTCGGCCACCACGGCCCGGACCTGCACGGGCAGCCCGTCGTCGCCCGAGGCGTTGAGGACGCTGTGCGCGCCCATGCTCTGGCCCATGAGCACGATGTCGGTCGCCGCCGGAAGGCCGGCGTCGGGCGCGCACAGATACGCCGCCCACCCGGCGACGTCGGGCCCGTCGAGATACCCCATGCCGATGCAGGCGCCCTCGCTGGCTCCGTGCCCGCGCATCGAGGGGATGAGCAGGTTGTACCCCTCCTGGGCCCAGGGGCGGGCGTACTGGAGCATGGAGTCCCAGCTGCCGGCGTAGCCATGGCAGAGCACCGCCCAGGCGCCGCCGGCCTTCGGGTTGACCCAGGCATGCGCGCACAGGCGCACCCCGTCGGGCGCGACGCGCGACACCTCCACGAAGTCAGGGCCGCCCTGGAGCCACTCGTACACGGCCGCGCGCTCCGCAAGGACGTTCTCGCGCCGGCGCGCGACGTCTTCGTCGCTCATCCCCTGGCAGAAGAAGCCTCCTGCCGCCGAGGCGCGGGTGAGCGCGAAGCCCACGCGCAGGTCGACCTCGGCCTCATGGTCGTCGCCGCCAGGCGCGGCCGCCCCTGCGGGGCCGCGGTGCCTCACGCCGGGCTGGGAGATCCTCGCCACGAGCGCGAACACGTTGGCCCCGTGGCGCAGGACGTACTTCACGAAGAGCGCGCCGATGGCGTACTGGAAGGCGGCGACGCCCACGCCGAGCACGCACAGGACGACGCCCACGACGAGCAGGCCGCAGACCAGGCAGGCCACGCCCGCCACAAGCAAGAGCGCCGGCGTCACGAGCGTGCGGACCTCGTGCAGCCGGCTCGGCCCCTCGGGCGCCGCAGCCGCGGCCACGCCCTTCCAATCAACCGGCGCCGCGGCGCCGCGCTGTCCCGACTCAGCGTCCATGACGCGCACCCCTCTCGTCCCTAGCCGATCTTCACGATGGGCGCATAGCCCTTGAGCAGGGTCTTCGTCGCCCCGCTGTCGAGCTTGACCGTGATCTGGTCGGCCTTGAGCGCGATGACGGTGCCAGGGCCGAACTTCTTGTGGCTCACGCGGTCGCCCACGTTCCACACCGCGTCGGCGGCTGCCTTGGAGTAGGACGGGGCGGCCACGCGGGGGGCCGGCAGGTCCGAGCCGCCCGTGCCCGCGCCGCCCGAGGAACGCGTGCGGTTGCCGAAGACGCTGCCGCCGTAGACCTCGGTGGAGTGGCCCGCGCCCAGGATGCCGTGCCTGCTGCCGCGCCGGTCGTACCCGAACCCCTCGAAGCCGTCGCTGCCCACGCCCACGCTCACCGTGTGCTCGGCGGGAATCTCGTCGAGGAAGCGCGAGCGGCGGTTGTGCTGCTGGTTGCCGTAGAGCCTGCGCAGCTGCGCGTAGCTGAGCCACAGGCGCTTGCGGGCGCGCGTGATGGCCACGTAGGCCAGGCGGCGCTCCTCCTCGAGCTTTGCCTCGTCGCAGCTCGTGTCGTTCACATGGGGGAACACCCCCTCCTCCATGCCGGCCACGAACACGTTGTCGAACTCCAGGCCCTTGGCGGCGTGGATGGTCATGAGGGTGACGCAGGCGTCGCCCTCCCCCACGGAGTCCAGGTCCGTCCTCAAGGCGAGCCACTCCATGAAGCCGGCCAGCGTGAGGTCGCCGGCCACGGGGCCGTCCTCTTCCTCCAGGGTGTCCCACAGGGTCTGGGGCTGGGCGGCCGGGCGGGGCGCTGGCGCAGGTGCGCCGCCGAGCACCTCGTCGTTGCTCAGGAGCTGCTCGGTGTCCTGGTGGTTCTCCACGTACTCGCGGGCGACGCCCACGAACTCCTGGATGTTCTCGATGCGGTCGCGCGCCTCATCGGTGTTCTCGGCGCGCAGCGCGTCCACCAGGCCCGACTTGGCCGCGATCATCTCAACGATCTGCCCCACGTCGCCCTGGTAGCCCTGCGCCTCCTCCACCACCTGCAGGAAGTGCAGGATGGAGTTGCGCGTGCGCGAGGTCACGCCGTAGTCGCCCAGCGCGTACTCGCCGCATGCCTGCACGAAGGTGATGCCGCGCTCGCGGGCTATCTGGGAGATGCGGTCCTGCGAGGTGGCGCCGATGCCGCGGGCGGGCTTGTTGATCACGCGGCGGGCCGACACGTCGTCGGCGGGGTTCACCGCGAGCTTGAGGTAGGCGGTGAGGTCGCGGATCTCCATGCGGTCGAAGAAGCGCGTGCCTCCCACGATGGTGTACGGGATGCCTGCCTTGACCAGGCCGTCTTCGAGCACGCGCGACTGGGCGTTCGTGCGGTAGAACAGCGCCACGTCCGAAAGCGAGCACCCTTGGTCGGCGAGCGCCTTGATCTGCCCGGAGATGTAGTTGGCCTCGGCGATCTCGTCGCGGTTCAGGCAGATCTTGACCTTCTCGCCGTCCCCTGCGGCCGTGAAGAGGCGCTTGGCCTTGCGCTGGGTGTTGTGGGCCACCACCGCGTTGGCGGCGTCGAGGATGTGGCCGGTCGAGCGGTAGTTCTGCTCGAGCTTCACCACGGCGGCCGCCGGGTAGTCCTTCTCGAAGTCGAGGATGTTGCGGATGTCGGCGCCGCGCCAGGAGTAGATGGACTGGTCGTCGTCGCCCACCACCATGATGTTCTGGTACTTGGCGGCCAGCAGCTTGCAGATGGCGTACTGGGCGCGGTTCGTGTCCTGGTACTCGTCGACGCTGATGTAGCGGAAGCGCTCCTGGTACTGCTCCAGCACGTCGGGGTTGTCGCGCAACAGGCGGTAGGCGTTGACGAGCAGGTCGTCGAAGT
This sequence comes from Acutalibacteraceae bacterium, assembly GCA_963619535.1. Lineage (GTDB taxonomy): Bacteria > Actinomycetota > Coriobacteriia > Coriobacteriales > UMGS124 > UMGS124. Next base: position 44,854 of record CAVEWV010000001.1, read on the forward strand.
CCATGGCGTTGGCGCGCGCCAGGCGCTTCTGGAGCTCGGCGTACACGCTCGCGACCACCTTCTCGGGAGGCGTCTTGGCGCACGCCATGCAGTCCTGCGGGTCCTTGAGCTCGTTTTTGGCGGAGGAGATCATCGAGCGGATCTGGTTGATGGGGAAGCGCTTCTCGTCGATGTTCAGGTCGGCCATGATGGACTTCACCAGGCGCTTGGAGTCGTCGTCGTCATAGATGGTGAACGAGTCGCCGAAGCCCAGGCGCGCGCAGTCGATGCGCAGCATGCGCACGCACATCGCGTGGAACGTGCACACCCACATCCCGCGCGTCGAGGTGCCCTCGAGCAGGCGCTCCAGACGCTCGCGCATCTCCTTGGCGGCCTTGTTGGTGAAGGTGATGGCCAGGATCTGCCAGGGCATGACGCCCAGGTCCTGCATCATGTGCGCGATGCGGTACGTGAGCACGCGCGTCTTGCCCGAGCCCGCGCCCGCCAGGACGAGCAGGGGGCCGTCGATGGTGGTGGCGGCGGCCTTCTGGGCGGGGTTGAGCGAGTCAATGTCTATCGGCATGGAAACGGTTGCCTTTCATAGGCGGCGGTGCCGCGATGAGGGTTGGACGGTCCGGTTGGGCAAGTCTAGCATCCGCCCGGACGGGAAAACCGCCCGCGCGTGCCAACAGCAGATGACATATACATGACCGCCGGCATCCTTTTCGCCACAAAACACCTTAAAAGGCGGTAGAATTGCCCGAATGGCTCCAGATGCAAGGGAGGATCTTTGAACTGGGATTCGATGGTTATGGACGCCTCGTCGCGCCAGTCGTTCTCGCGCGGCGAGAGGCTCGCGTCGCGCGGGGCGGCCCAGCACGTGCAGGGCACGCCGACTCAAGAGGCCTCGACGCAGCGCGTCACCTGCCAGGTGCAGGAGGCGCCCGGCAAGGTCTACACCGCAATGGCCCTGGTAGACACCGCCAAGGGCGCGGTCCGCTCGCACAGCTGCACGTGCGGCGGCGACCCGGACGGCCTGTGCAAGCATGAGGTGTGCCTGCTCCTGAGCTACCAGGACACGCAGGCCAAGCCCGCCGCCAAGCCGGTCGCCCCCCGCCCCAGCGCGCCCGCCGCGCCGCTCTCCCAGCAGGCGGCCGTGCGCACGCCTGCCAGGACGACGCGCCCGGCGAAGCCCGCCGCCAAGCCCGACCCCTCCCAGGAGCTGCGCGACCAGACGCAGAAGGCGCTCGAGACCCTGCGCGCGGGCCTGGCCGCCTCGGACAAGCCCACCGCCATGAAGGCTGTCGACATCCGCGAGAGCCAGACGTCGCCCCATGTGTCGAACCTCATCTTCGCCTACGTCAACGCCTCGGGCGGCTTTGCCGCCTCGACCGGGCAGGCCGGCTCCACGGAACCCAAGGAGCTCGCCGACCTGGAGATAACGGTCATCCCCAAGATCTGCCGCAGCACCACGCTCGACAGCGCGCGCGTCTCGGCCTGGGAGGCGACGTTCAAGATCCGCGCGGGCAAGGTCTCCTACGCCATACGCCGCCTCGACGAGGTGGTGAGCGCCTGGGAGCGCTGCCAGTCGTACTCCTACGGCAAGGACCTGGAGTTCGTGCACTGCCACGACGCCTTCACGCGCCGCGCCAACGACGCCCTTGCCGTCGTCGCGCGCGTCCTGCACACCCAGCAGGCCTCCCGCCTGCGCCAGGCGGGCTACTGGTCGGGCACGGGCGATGCCGCGTCGCGCAGCCTGGGCCTGGGCGACGCCGACGTGGCCGACCTGCTCGACGCCTACATGGGGTCGCGCGTCTTCTACGAGCCCAACGGCGGCGACGCCAACAAGCCCCTGGCACTCGACGTGCTCGAGAGCGACCCCGACCTGCCCGTGAGTCTCACGCGCGGCCTGCGCGGCGGCTATGACCTGCAGCTGCCCGGCGGCGCGAGCTGCGTCATGGACGACAGGCGCATGTACCTGCTCTACTCCGGCCGTGCCTGGAAGTGCACGCCCGACTTCAAGGCGCGCATGGGGACCCTGTGCAAGGCGCTGCTGCCCTGCGAGAACCCCTATCACATCAGGGAGAAGGACATGCCGGGCTTCTGCGCGGCGCTGCTCCCCTCCATCAGGGCCTACTCCAGCTTCGAGACCGACGAGGACCTCGACGGCCTCACCCCGCCCGAGGCCCAGTTCAGCTTCAAGGTGTCCCTGCGCAACAAGACGGTGTGCTGCGAGGCGTGCGTGAGCTACGCCCGCGACGAGCTCGACCTGTTCTGCCCGCCGGCCCCCAAGCAGCCCCTGCGCGACATGGAGCGCGAGAGCGCCGCACGCGCGTGCGTGCTGGAGTATTTCACGCGCCAGGACGGCGCCCTGTGCTTCCCCGAGGAGGACACTGGGGCCCTGCAGCACCTCCTGAGCGAGGGCCTGCAGGCCATGCGCGAGATCGGCGAGGTGTTCGTGGCCCAAGAGCTGCGCGGCATCCACGTGCGCCGCGTGCCCAACGTGCGCGTGAAGGCCAGCGTCCACTCCGGCCTGCTCGACATCGCCGTGGACTCCACCGACCTCACGCCCCGCGAGCTCGAGGCCTACCTGGGCGCCTACCAGCGCCGCGAGCGCTACGTGCGCCTGGCCGACGGCGACATCGTGCAGCTGGGAGGTGGCCTGCAGGCCCTCGTGGAGCTTGCCTGCGGCCTGGGCGTCGACGCGGGCGACCTGGCCGCCGGCACCGACGGCATCCCGCTCAACCGCGCCCTGTTCGTCGACTCCATCCTCAAGCGCTCCGACGGCGTGCGCTTCGACCGCGACGAGGGCTTCCGCTCCATCATCAGGCAGTTCGACAGCATCGCCGACGCCGACTTCGTGGAGCCCGAGAGCCTGCGCGACGTGCTGCGCCCCTACCAGCGCGAGGGCTTCAAGTGGCTGAGCACCCTGGCCAACCTGGGCTTCGGCGCCATCCTGGCCGACGACATGGGCCTGGGCAAGACCCTGCAGATGATCGCCTTCCTGCTGTCGCGCCACGAGGACGGCAACGCCAAGCCCAGCCTGGTGGTGTGCCCGGCGTCGCTCGTGTACAACTGGATCAGCGAGCTCACCCGCTTCGCCCCGCAGCTGCGCTGCGTGGCGGTCGTGGGCCCGCAGAACATGCGTCGCAACATCGTGGACTGCGCCCGGGGCTACGACGTGCTCATCACCTCCTACGAGCTGCTCAAGCGCGACATCGACTCCTACCGCCGCCAGTCGTTCTCCTGCCAGGTGCTCGACGAGGCGCAGTACATCAAGAACGCCTCCACCCAGTCGGCCCGCTGCACCAAGCTCATCGACGCCCAGGTCCGCTTCGCCCTCACCGGCACGCCCATCGAGAACCGCCTAAGCGAGCTGTGGAGCATCTTCGACTACCTCATGCCCGGCCTTCTGGGCAGCGTCGAGGAGTTCCATGAGCGCTTCGAGGAGCCCATCGCCGCTGGCGACTCCCAGGCGTCGCTGCGCCTGCAGGGCATGGCCGGCCCCTTCATCCTGCGCCGCCTGAAGTCCGACGTGCTCAAGGACCTGCCCGAGAAGAGCGAGAGCGTCGTGTACACGGTGATGGACGACGAGCAGCGCAAGCTCTACGACGCGGTGGCCGCCAACCTGGTGCGCACGCTTCGCCGCCAGATGCCCGGCGACTTCGCCCAGGACCGCTTCGCCATCCTGGCCGAGCTCACCAAGCTGCGCCAGATCTGCTGCGACCCGCACATCCTCTACGACAACTACGAGTCGGGCTCGGGCAAGCTCGAGGCCGCCATCGAGCTCGTGCGCACGGCCGTGGAGGGCGGGCACAAGGTGCTGCTCTTCTCGCAGTTCACGAGCATGCTCTCCGTCATCGGCAAGCGCCTGGAGGCCGAGGGCCTGAGGTACCACGAGCTCACGGGCTCCACCCCCAAGGAGCAGAGGGCGCGCCTGGTGAACTCGTTCCAGAACGACGACGTGCCGGTGTTCCTCATCTCGCTCAAGGCCGGCGGCGTGGGCCTCAACCTCACCGCGGCCGACATCGTGATCCACTACGACCCCTGGTGGAACCTCGCCGCGCAGAACCAGGCCACCGACCGTGCGCACCGCATCGGCCAGACCCGCTCCGTCAGCGTCATGCGCCTCATCGCCAAAGACTCCATCGAGGAGAAGATCGTGGCCCTGCAGGAGTCCAAGCGCGACCTTGCCGAGTCCATCCTCGGCGGCCAGGCGGCTATGAGCACCTCGCTGAGCAAGGAGGACATCCTCGCCCTGCTCGACTAGGGACGCCCGCCCGGCGCCGCGCATCGCCGCGCCGGGCCGCGCCGGCCCCGAGCCGAACTGCACCGCGCACAAAGAGGGGCCCTCGGCAAACCGGTTGCCGAGGGCCCCTCTGGTTTAAGGCCTCTATGTCGCGCGTGCCTGGCGGCCAGGCCGCACAGCCTAAAGCACGAGCGTCTTGACGCCGAAGTAGCCCAGCACCACGACGCCCAGGATGATGCGGTACCAGCCGAAGGGCTTGAAGTCGTGACGGCGCACGAAGCCCGTGAGCCAGGAGATGGCGGCCAGGGACACCCCGAAGGCCACGACCAGGCCCACGCCCATGATGGCCCACTCCTGCCCCGTCATGACGTTGCCCGCAAGCAGGAACTTCACGATCTTGAGCAGGCTCGCGCCGAACATGACCGGGATGGCCAGGAAGAACGTGAAGCGCGCCGCCACCGAGCGCGTCGTGCCCAGAAGCAGGCCGCCGATGATGGTGGAGCCGGAGCGCGAGGTGCCCGGCACCAGCGAGAGCACCTGGAAGCACCCGATGCCCAGGGCGCACTTCCAGCTCAGGTCGTCGACGCTGGTGATGCGCCCGAAGTCGGAGTCGTCCTGTGCGGCCCCGCCCGCCGCAGGGGCGAAGTGCGCGCCCGCGCTTACGGCCGCTGCCTGCTCGGAGCGCCTCCTCGCACGCCAGTTCTCGATGAGGATGAACGCGACGCCGTACAGGATGAGCATGGCCGCCACAACGTAGGAGTTGTAGAGGTGCTCCTCCATGAAGTCGTTGAGCGGCAGTCCGATGGCTGCGGCGGGGATGCAGCCCAGGACGATCTTGCCCCACAGGGACCACGTGGCCTTGCGGCCCTGCGGCCCCTTGCTCGGCGCGAACGGGTTCAGGTCGTGGAAGTACATCACCACGACCGACATGATCGCGCCGAGCTGGATCACCACGAGGAACATGTTCCAAAAGCTCTCGGAGACGTTGAGCTTGATGAACTCGTCCACGAGGATCATGTGGCCGGTCGAGGAGATGGGCAGCCACTCCGTGATGCCCTCGACCAGGCCCAGAAACGCCGATTTGAGCAGCTCTATGCAGATGTCCATGAATCCTTACTTCACGATCAGGACGTCGCACTCGCAGCTGCGCACGAGGAACGTGGAGATGGAGCCCAGGATGGCGTACTTGATGTTGGACAGGCCGCGGGCGCCGCAGATGACCAGGTCGGGCTTGATCTCGTCCACGAAGTCGTCCATGAGGGTCTCGCGGATGCGGCCGGCCTTGGCGTTGACCGTGATGGACTTGATGCCGGGAAGGGCGCGGGCGGCCTGAAGGTCGGACTCGATGGAGTCCCTCCAGGCCTTCTCGAGGCTCGGGATGAGGGTGGCGGGGTAGGTGCCGGCGGCCTGCATCGGCGTGGAGTCGATGACGTGGCCCACGTACAGCTCAGCGCCGGAGGATGCGGCGATCTCGCAGGCGCGCGCGAAGACCTTGGACTGCATCTCGGTGCCGTCCAGGGAGACGAAGACCTTCTTGTAGGAGTCGTTCATGGTGTGACCTCGCTTCTCTTTGAAGATGAACACAGGGCGGCGATGATTCTATACCATCGTGAACATCATGGCGATGATGAGGGCGATACCGACCAAATCGACCCCCGAGAACACCGTCCCCATCCAGACGACCGACAGCACGCAGGCCACGATGGGCTCGGTGCAGGCCAGAAGGCCGGCCAGGAGGCTCCCGACGAGCTTGACCCCCGTCACGTAGAGCAGGAAGGCCCCGAACGTCCCCACGAAGGCCACGGCGAGCACGGCGAGCCACCCCACCCAGTCGAGCTCGGGCATGCACGTCCAGGGCTGGTAGAGCACGTTTGCCGCCAGGGCGCACAGCACGATGGCCGTGCCCGTGACCGTGGTGGCGCCGTGCTTGGCCAGGGGCCGTGCCGGCAGCAGCGTGTACAGGGCGCACGACCCGGCGTTGAGGGCACCCCAGAAGAGCGCCGCGGGCGAGAGGGACAGCGACGTGAAGGAGCCCTGGGTGGCGATGAGGAAGGTGCCCAGAAACGCCATGCACACGCCGAGCACCTCCTTGCGGCGGGGGCGGCGCTTGAGCTGCACGCAGCTCACCGCGAGGATGATGAGCAGGTTGAGCGTCTGCAGCACCGTGGCCGTGCCCGCGTCGCTGGCCTGGATGGACATCAGGTAGCAGCTGGAGCACGCAAGGACGCCCAGAAGCGCGAAGGCCGCCGTGATGCCGAGGTTCTTGCGGTCGGCCAGCAGCGCCAGCTCCCGGTCGCGGTGCGAGAAGAGCAGCATCGGCGCGAACATGAGCGCGGCCATCGCCATGCGCACCGCCACGAGCCAGGTAGGCGACACGTCGTAGTTGTTGAAGAGGAACTGCGCGCACGTCCCCGAGAATCCCCAGCCCGCCCCGCCCAGGAGCGTGAAGGCGATGCCCAGGCCCAGGTGCTCGCCCGTGACCTGCGAGGACGGCTTTGCCTCTACGGCTTGCACGCTACTTCGCCTCCGCCCAGTTCTCGCCCTGCGCGCACGACACGAGCAGCGGCACCCGCAGCTCCACCACGCCCTGCATCTCCTGGACCACCATGGCGCTCAGGGCCTGCACCTCGTCGCGCGGGCAGTCGAAGTCGAGCTCGTCGTGGACCTGCACGATCATCTTCGCCGCGAAGCCCCCTTCCAGCAGCCTGCGCTGCACGCGCACCATGGCGAGCTTGATGATGTCGGCGGCCGACCCCTGCATGGGGTGGTTCATGGCGGTGCGCTCGGCGAACTGGCGCTGGGCGGGGATGTGGGCGTGGATGGCCGGCACGTGGCGCTTGCGGCCGAACATCGTCTCCACGTAGCCCTTCTGGCGGGCGAGCTGGACCTGCGCGTCGAGGTAGGTGCGCACGCCGGGGTAGGTGGCGTAGTAGCGGTCGATCATCTCCTGGGCCTGGGCGGGCGAGATCTTCAGCGTCTGCGACAGGCCCCAGGCCGTCTGGCCGTACACGATGCCGAAGTTCACGGCCTTGGCCCGGGAGCGCTGCATGGGCGTCACCTCGGCGGCCGGCACGCCGAAGACGCGCGCGGCCGTCTCGCGGTGGAAGTCCTCCCCGCTCAGGAACGCCTCCACGAGGCCCTCGTCGGCCGAGAGGTGCGCGAGCAAGCGCAGCTCGATCTGGGAGTAGTCGCAGCTCAGGATGACGTTGTCCTCGCATGCCGGCACGAAGGCCGTCCTCACCATGCGCCCCAGGTCGCTGCGCACGGGGATGTTCTGCAGGTTGGGGTCGCTGGAGGAGAGCCTGCCCGTGGCGGTGACCGTCTGGTTGTAGGTAGTGTGGACGCGCCCGTCGCCGAGCACCTGGCGCGGCAGCGCGTCCAGGTAGGTGGACTTGATCTTCACGCGCTCGCGGTAGTCGAGCACGTCGGCGACCACGGGGTAGTCGCGCGCGAACGTCTCGAGCAGCTTGGCGTTGGTGGAGTAGAAGCCCTTCTTCGTCTTCTTGAGGGGGCGGCCCGTCTCGGGGTCGTTCGTGGGCAGGCCGAGCGTGTCGAAGAGCACGCCCGAGAGCTGGGCGGGCGAGTCGATGTTGAACTCGGTGTGCGCCTCCTCGTAGATGCGCGACTCGATCTGGGCTATCTGGTCGGCCAGCAGCCCCGACTGGGAGGCGAGCTCGGTGAGGTCCACGGCCATGCCGTTTCGCTCAAGCACGGCGAGCACCGCCACGAGCGGCATCTCGATGTCGGTCATGCACGCCTGGGTGCCGTCGGCGGCAAGGCGCGCCTCGAGGCAGGCGCGCAGGGCCACGAGCGAGGCGGCCGCGCACATGCCCCTGCGCACGCGCGACTCGGCGCTGGGGGCGGGGGCAGGCGCGTTGCGGGACTTCTTGGCGACCTCGGCAAACTCCAGCTCGGGCAGCCCCCAGGGCAGGAAGGCCTCGACGAGGGTGGAGGGCTCGAAGTCGGAGCGGTCCGAGTCGAGCAGGTAGGCGGCCACTGCCACGTCGAAGACGTCGCCGGGGCGGCGCGTGGCGAAGTCGGCCGCGTCGAGCTCGAAAGGCTCGCAGGAGTCGAGCGGGTACAGCAGGCGCAGGTCGTCCTTCGTGGCGAAGGAGACCACGCGGCACGCCTCATAGGCGCGCTTCAGGGCCGGCAGGGCATCCTCGCCCTCGAAGCGCAGCACGCGCGCCGGCTCGGGCGCGGCGCAGCCCTCCTGGCAGCCCTCGCCCCACGTCCAGCCACCGTCGAGCGCGACCCACAGCGCCGACTCGTCGGCGAAGAGCGAGCCCGTGTCCTGCCCGGCGTCAAAGTAGCAGCCCACCCAGGCGTGGGCGTCGCACGCCACGTCCAGGGCGTCCCGGGCGTCCTGCCCGCAGAGGGCCTGGTCGGGAAGGTTGGGGCCGGCGTGCCCCTGAGCGCGGCACTCCCCTGCCTGCGCCTCGGCCCCATCGTGGGCCCCGCCCGCCGCCAGGCGCAGGACGCGGCTCTTGACGGTGCGCAGCGCCACGGCGTCCAAGGCGCGCTCCACCTCGGCCACGTCGAAGGCCGGCCACAGGGCCTCCCCGGCCTGGAAGCTCACCGGGGCGTCGCGGCGGATGCGGGCGACCTCGCGCGAGACGAGCGCGTCGGCGGCATGGGCGCGGATGTTCTCGCCCATCTTCCCCTTTATGTTGTCGGCGTCGGCGAGCACCGCGTCGAGCGAGCCGTACTGCACGATGAGCGCCGCGGCCTTCTTGGGGCCGATGCCCGGCACGCCGGGGATGTTGTCGGAGGTGTCGCCCTTGAGGCCGTAGAAGTCGGGGATCTGCTCGGGGCGCACGCCCTCGTACAGCTCGCATATCTCGTCGGGCCCGAGCACCGCCACGTCGGTCATGCCCTTCTTGTTGGCAAGGATGGAGACGTTGGCGTCGGCGAGCTGGTAGGCGTCGCGGTCGCCGGTCACGAGCAGCATCGAGCACCCCTGCTCCGAGCCCTGCCGGGCGAGCGTGCCGAGCAGGTCGTCGCCCTCCCAGCCCTCCACGGCGTACACCGGCACGCGCAGAGCCTCAAGAAGTTCGCGCACCATGGGGAACTGCTCGGAGAGCATGGGGTCGCGCGGGGGCCGCTGCGCCTTGTACTGGGGCAGCATCTCCATGCGCACCGCGGGCCTGCCCTTGTCGAAGGCCACCATCACGCCGTCGGGGCGGAAGTCCTCCACAAGTTTGAGAAACATCCCCATGAAGCCGAAGATGGCGTTGGTGGGGCGCCCGTCGGGGGCGTTCATGGGCGTCTGCACCGCGTGGAACGCCCTGTGCATGAGCGAGTTGCCGTCGATGACGGCATATGTGAGTCGCTTACCTGGGATTTCTTCGTTTTGCTGTTCCATGGGAGACCTTCTGTCCAGAATCGCGGGCGACTTGGGCGCCTTACGGCCCTCCGCTATAATTGCGTCTGTCGATATGATACGGTCATGAACGCGTACCAAAACCGTAAAGCGCGTGAAACATTCGACTCCTAAAGTTTGGCCCATGCTCCGATCTTGTATCCAACCGCCCGCGCCAAGGCGCGGCCGAAACGAGAAAAGGCGGTACGAACTATGGCAGACAATCCCAGCGAGTACTTCGGCTGCAAGGTATTCAGCCAGAAGCTCATGCAGGAGAAGCTCCCCAAGGTGACCTACAAGGCCCTCATGAAGACGGTGGTCGAGGGCGCGCCCCTGACCCTGGACGTGGCCAACGTCGTCGCCCACGCCATGAAGGAGTGGGCCATCGAGCAGGGCGCGACCCACTACACGCACTGGTTCCAGCCCCTCACCGGCATCACGAGCGAGAAGCACGACTCCTTCCTGAACCCCGACACCGACGGCACGGCCATCATGTCGTTCTCCGGCAAGGAGCTCGTCCAGGGCGAGCCCGACGCCTCGAGCTTCCCGTCGGGCGGCCTGCGCTCCACGTTCGAGGCCCGCGGCTACACCGCCTGGGACCCCACCAGCCCCGCCTTCATCAAGGACGACGTGCTGTGCATCCCCACGGCCTTCATCAGCTACAACGGCGAGTCGCTCGACAAGAAGACGCCGCTTCTGCGCTCCATGGCCGCCGTGTCTGACCAGGCCAAGCGCGTCCTTGCCCTCTTCGGCAAGAACCCCTCCCGCGTGGTTGCCACCGTCGGCCCTGAGCAGGAGTACTTCCTCGTGAAGGAGGAGGACTTCGCCAAGCGCCCCGACCTCATCCTCACCGGCCGCACCCTCTTCGGCGCCGCCCCCGACAAGGGCCAGGAGCTCCAGGAGCACTACTTCGGCTCCATCCGCCCCACGGTGTCGCGCTTCATGAAGGAGCTCGACTCCGAGCTGTGGAAGCTCGCCGTCCCCGCCAAGACCAAGCACAACGAGGTCGCCCCCTGCCAGCACGAGCTCGCGCCCGTCTTTGAGGAGGCCAACGTCGCCATCGACCACAACCTGCTGGTCATGGAGCTCATGAAGATCATCGCCAGCCACCACGGCCTGGTGTGCCTGGAGCACGAGAAGCCCTTCGAGGGCATCAACGGCTCGGGCAAGCACGACAACTGGTCGCTGTCCGCCGACGGCGAGAACCTGCTCGACCCGGGCGACACCCCCGAGCAGAGCCTGCAGTTCCTCGTCTTCCTGACCAGCGTCATCGCCGCCGTCGACGAGTACCAGGACATGCTGCGCGTCAGCGTCGCCTCGGCCGGCAACGACCACCGTCTGGGCGCCAACGAGGCGCCGCCCGCCATCATCTCCATCTTCCTGGGCGACCAGCTCAACGGCATCGTCGAGGCCATCATCGAGGGCAAGACCTACGAGAGCCACGGCAAGCAGAGCATGTACCTGGGCGTGCCCGTGCTGCCCAACCTCGCCAAGGACACCACCGACCGCAACCGCACCTCGCCCTTCGCCTTCACGGGCAACAAGTTCGAGTTCCGCGCGGCCGGCTCGCGCCAGAACCTCTCCGACCCCAACATGGTGCTCAACACCGCCGTGGCCAAGACCCTCAAGGACTTCGCCGACGCCATGGAGGGCAGCGAGAACTTCGAGGCCGACGCCATGGCCTACATTAAGAAGGCCCTGACCGACCACCAGCACGTCATCTTCAACGGTGACGGCTACAGCGCCGAGTGGCCCGTCGAGGCCGAGAAGCGCGGCCTGGCCAACCTGCGCACCCTGCCCGACGCCACGCCCTCCATGCTCAAGGAGAAGAACCTCGCCCTGCTCGAGGACTTCGGCGTCATGAGCCGTGTGGAGACCCAGAGCCACTACGAGATCAAGCTCGAGCAGTACGCCAACCTCATCAACATCGAGGCGCTCACCATGCTCGACATGGCCAACCAGCTCATCCTGCCTGCCGTGAACAACTACGCGGCCGACGTGGCCTCCAACCTCGCCGTGAAGCAGGACCTGGGCGTTGCCTGCAAGGCCGAGACCAAGCTGCTCAAGAAGCTCGCCGAGGGCGCCGACCTCATCGCCGAGGACATCGAGGCGCTCCAGGCCGCCCACGACGCCATGGTCGCCACGGCCGACGTCCAGGCCCGCGGCGAGGCCTGCCGCGACAGCGTGCTGCCCGCCATGGAGAAGCTGCGCGCCGACGCCGACGCCATGGAGCTCATCTGCGCCAAGGACTACTGGCCCCTGCCCTCCTACAACGACATCCTCTTCTACCTGTAAGAGGCGCGCCGTTGCTTAGAGGCGTCGTTTGACGAGGCTTTAAGCTATGGGAAAGGCCCATCGCAAAATGCGGTGGGCCTTTTTGCTGCCCTGCATCGACACATTTGTGCGGTAAAATGACGCAGACATGCCAAAGCAGTTCCCATCCGGGGCGGGGCACAATGTTCCGCCGCCTCAAAGGAGATGACCAACATGGCACGTACCAACGCTTCTGGCTGGCTCGCGACGCGCGTCGCGATTGCAGCCGCCACGCTCGTGGCCGGTGGCGCTATCATGGCCTCGACCAGCACGTTTGTCCCCCAGGTTGCCTTGGCTGAGGAGGCCGCGGCCACCCAGGAGGCACAGCAGGCAGCCACCACGGCCCAGATCAGCGGCACGTTCTACCTCGACAGCGCCCAGTCCGTGGTCGAGAGCCTGCAGGGCACCCGCGCCGAGGACTCCGTGCTCGTGCAGACCCAGGCGCTCGACGCAAAAGCCCAGGCCCGCGCCGCACAGTGCGCTCAGAGCGGCATACATTCTGCACAATCCGGTGACGAATGCGTCACCTACCTCGCCGCCGCCGACGCCGCCAACCCCGTCGAGGCCGTCAAGAACATGACCGCCGACTGGTTCACCGAAGGCAGCGCGCTCAACAACACCGAGTACGGCTATTTCGGCATCGCCCTGTTCCAGACCCAGCAGGGCGACCTGTACCTCGTCGCAGTGTTCTCCAACGAGGCCGGCAACATGGGCGAGGCCGGCCAGCTCGTGCAGGCCGTCGAGGGCTCGGGCCTGCAGGATGACGGCACCGAGGTCGGCGTCCCCGCCACCATGACCGTCGCCGTTGCCGCAAACGATGGTCAGAGCGTGGTCGACCCCCAGAACACTCCGTCTGAGGTTCAGATTTCCTTCGACGCCAACGGCGGCACGGGCGTCATGGAGACCCTCACGGTCCCGGTCGACCAGCTCTGCGGGCTGCCGGCCGTCTCCTTCACCGCCCCCGAGGGCATGCAGTTCAAGTGCTGGAACACCCAGGCCGACGGCCTGGGCGACTCCTACGACAACACGGAATTCGTCACGCCCGGCACCGCGGGCATGACCCTCTACGCCATCTGGGAGGACGTGCCCGTCACCACGACCACCATCGCCTTCGACGCCAACGGCGGCTCGGGCGACATGGAGACCCTCACGGTCCCGGTCGACCAGGAATACACGCTGCCGAACCTCTCCTTCACCGCCCCCGAGGGCATGCAGTTCAAGTGCTGGAACACCGACCCTGAGGGCAACGGCGACGACTACGGCAACGAGGCCGTCGTCACGCCCGGCGCCGAGGGTCTTACGCTCTACGCCATCTGGGAGGACGTGCCCGTCACCACCGTGAAGGTCAACTTCGACGCCAACGGCGGCACCGGCACCATGGACTCCGTCGACGCCACGCTCAACGAGGGCTACACCGTGCCCGGCTGCTCCTTCACCGCGCCGGCCGGCAAGCAGTTCAAGTACTGGGCATCGAACCGCGAGGGCAACGCCCCCATCTACCAGCAGGACGACACCTTCACGGTCACCGCTGAGACGACGCTCTACGCCATCTGGGAGGACGCGCCCGTATCGCAGGTCACCATCAGCTTCAACGCCAACGGCGGCACCGGCACCATGGACGCCGTGACGGTTGACCTGGGCAGCTCCACCACCCTGGCGAAGTGCGCCTACACGCGCAGCGGCTATGTGTTCGCCGGCTGGAACACCAAGGCCGACGGCACCGGCTCGTCCTTCGCCGACGGCGCCTCCGTCACGCCTGGCACCAACATGACGCTCTATGCCAAGTGGAACCAGACCAAGTACATCAACGGCATCCAGAACAACCTGAAGGTCACCACCACGGTCGGCACGAAGCCCACGCTTCCCACCACCGCCATGGTGCGCTGGTCCGACAACTCCACGAGCAGCGAGTCCGTGGTCTGGACCGAGCCTGACAACTACCAGAGCCTCTACTCCGCCGTCGGCAGCTTCCAGGTGACCGGCACCGTGTCGGGCCACAGCGTGAAGTGCACCGTCAACGTGGTGGCCGCCTCTAGCAACAACGCCACGAACGGCACCAACGGCAACGGCGCCACCTACAGCGACGTGAACCAGAACCAGTCCAACTCCATCGCCAAGACGGGCGACGAGACGGACTACACGCCCATCGCCATCGCCGCCGGCGTCGGCGTGGTCGTGGTCATCCTTGCGATCGCCCTCATCCTGAAGAGCCGCAAGAAGTAAGTCGCGCCTCATACAAGGGCACACGCGCCACACACGCAAAGGGGCTTGCAGAGCAATCTGCAAGCCCCTTCTTTGTGCCGGGGCACGCACGCGCTGGCATACAGAGCCGACACCCCCCGGACGCCTCGCGCAAGGGCCCCGGGCCATCTACCTCCCAGTACGCAAAAGCCCCGCCAACCCAAAGGATTGACGGGGCTCAAGAGGCAGCGCGAAGTCGCGGCGCGAGCTACTTGACGCAGGAGGCCACAGCCTGGGCGACGGCGTCGGCCACGCTCTTGTCCAGGGCGCTCGGGATGACGTAGTCGGCGCAGAGCTGCTCGGGCGTCACGAGGTCGGCGATGGCGTAGGCGGCCTTAATCTCCATCTCCTCGGTGATCTGAGGCGCACGTGCCGCCAGGGCACCCTTGAAGATGCCCGGGAACACGAGCACGTTGTTGATCTGGTTGGGGAAGTCAGAGCGGCCGGTGCCCACGACGGCAGCGCCGCCGGCCTTGGCCACGTCGGGCATGATCTCGGGCACGGGGTTGGCCATGGCGAAGACGATGCCGTCCTTCATGGTGGCGACCATCTCGGCGCTCACCACGTTGGCCGCGGAGACGCCCACGAAGGCGTCGGCGCCCTTGAGCGCGTCGGCCAGGGTGCCGGTGAGGTGCTTGCGGTTCGTGACCTTGGCGATCTCGGCCTTGGCGCTGTTCAGGCGCTCGTCGCCCTCGCACACGATGCCCTTGGAGTCGCACAGGATGATGTCGCCGAAGCCCATGTGCAGCATGAGCTCGGCGATGGCGATGCCGGCCGCGCCGGCGCCGTTGATGACGATGGTCATCTCGCCCATCTTCTTGCCCGTCACCTTCATGGCGTTGAGCATGGCCGCGGAGGTCACGATGGCCGTGCCGTGCTGGTCGTCATGGAACACGGGGATGTCGCAGACCTCCTTCAGGCGACGCTCGATCTCGAAGCAGCGGGGCGCGGAGATATCCTCCAGGTTGATGCCGCCGAACGACTTGGAGATGAGCTGGATGGTGCGGACGATCTCGTCGGTGTCCTTGGAGTCGATGCACAGGGGGAACGCGTCCACGCCGCCGAACTCCTTGAACAGGACGCACTTGCCCTCCATGACGGGCATGCCGGCCGCAGGGCCGATGTCGCCCAGGCCCAGGACGGCCGTGCCGTCGGTGATGACGGCCACGAGGTTGCTGCGGCGCGTGAGCTCCCAGGACTTCTGGTAGTCCTTGTTGATGACGCGGCAGGGCTCGGCCACGCCGGGGGTGTAGAGAAGCGACAGGTCCTCGGCGCTCTCGATGTGCTTGCGGGCCACGACCTCGATCTTGCCCTGCATCTGCTCGTGCAGCTTCAGGCTCTCCTCGCTGACGTTCATTTAGATCATCTCCTCGGGTTTGAAGACTCGGTCGAACTCCTCGGCGCTCATGTAGCCGAGCTCGACGCAGGCCTCTTTCAGACTCTTATCCTGGGCAAAGGCACGCTTGGCCACCTTGGCGGCCGCCTCATAGCCGATGTAGGGGTTCAGGCACGTGACGAGCATGAGCGAGTTGTGCAGGTTGGCGCTCATCTTGTCGCGGCGTGCCTCGATGCCGACCGCGCAGTTGACCTCGAACGACCTGATGGCGTCGCCCAGAAGGCGCGCCGACTGCAGGTAGTCGTAGGCGATGACGGGCATGAACACGTTGAGCTCGAAGTTGCCCTGGCTCGCGGCGAAGCCGATGGTCGCGTCGTTGCCCATGACCTGCACGGCCACCATGGTGACGGCCTCGCACTGCGTGGGGTTCACCTTGCCGGGCATGATGGAGCTGCCGGGCTCGTTGGCCGGGATGGTGATCTCGCCCAGGCCCAGGCGGGGTCCGGAGGCGAGCCAGCGCACGTCGTTGGCAATCTTCATCATGTTGGCCGCAAGGCCGCGCAGGGCCCCGTGCGAGAAGGCAACGGCGTCCTTGCCGGAGAGCGCCGCGAACTTGTTGGGGTCGCTCACGAAGGGTTCGCCCGTGATCTGGGCGATCCTGGCCGCCGAGAGGGCCGCGAAGCCCTCCGGGGCGTTGAGGCCCGTGCCGACGGCGGTGCCGCCCAGGGCAAGCTTGCGCATGGGGGCAAGCGAGGCCTCGAGCTGCTCGGCGCTGTTCTCAAGCAGGCCCACCCAGCCGCGCACCTCCTGCGAGAAGGCGATGGGCACGGCGTCCTGCAGGTGCGTGCGCCCGCACTTCACGACGCCCTCGTGAGCCTGGGCCACACGCTCCAGGGTGGCGGCGAGCGACTTCACCGCGGGCAGCACATGGTCGCGCACGGCAAGCACACAGGCGATGTGCAGGGCCGTGGGGAAGGTGTCGTTGGACGACTGCGAGCGGTTGACCGAGTCGTTGGGGTGCAGCACGCGCTCCCCCGCGATCTGGTTGCCGCGGTTGGCCACGACCTCGTTGACGTTCATGTTCGACTGCGTGCCCGAGCCCGTCTGCCACACCTTGAGCGGGAACGACCCGTCGAGCTTGCCTGCGAGGATCTCGTCGCACGCCTGGCCGATGAGATCGCCGGCACGCGCGTCAAGCACGCCGAGCTCGACGTTTGCCTGGGCCGCGGCCTTCTTGAGGATGGCGAAGGCCCGCACGATCTCGTCGGGCATGGTCTCGGTGCCTATCTTGAAGTTCTGGTAGCTGCGCTGGGTCTGCGCGCCCCACAGCGCCTCGGCAGGCACGAGCATGTCCCCCATGGAGTCATGCTCGCGGCGGTACTGCTGCTCTTGCATGATGTCCTCTCAAACGCGGATACGACCTGCGCGATTGTACGCCCCTGAAAAGCGACGGCGGCCCTGGGCGGCAACGTCCCACACACCACACAGCCGACCATGCCCCACGCATGGGCGGGTCGGCGCGTGACCGCCTACTCCCCCAGCTGCTCCTGGATCTCGAGCCACTCAAGCTCCAGCTCGTCGAGCTGCCCCTGGCAGGCGTCCACCTGAGCTTGGAGCTTGCCGAGGCCCTCGTAGTCGGAGGCGGGAAGCGTGAGCATCTGGGCCTGCACATCCTCGATGCGGGAGCGCTGCGTGTCCATCTTGCGCTCCACGCTGGAGAGCTGCTTCTTGAGGCGGTAGACGTCGGACTGCGTGAGGCCGTTGGGCAGCGCCGCCGCAGGCGCGGGCGCGCCGGCCCCCTGCGTCGCGCGCGCAGCGTCCTTGGAGGCCGCCGCCCCCGCGCGCTCGCGCGCCTCCAGCTTGGCCAGGAACTCGTCCACGCCACCGGGCACGTGGGTCAGCTTGCCGTCCATGACCATGTACTGGTTGTCGGTCACGCGCTCCATGAGGTAGCGGTCGTGCGTCACCAGGATGAGCGTGCCGGGCCAGGAGTCAAGCAGGTCCTCCAGGATGGCCAGCATGTCGGTGTCCATGTCGTTGCCCGGCTCGTCGAGAACGAGCACGTTGGGCTCACTGAGCAGCACGAGCATGAGCTGCAGGCGTCGCTGCTGGCCGCCCGACAGCTCCTCGACGCGCGTGAGCTGCTGGCCCGGCTCGAAGCCGATGTTCTCGAGCAGCTGGGCGGGCGTGTACTCCTTGCCGTTGATGGTGTAGCGGTTCTTGAGGCCGGCGAGCACCTCGCGCACCGTCTCGCCGGTATGGGCGAGCAGCTCGTCGAGGCGCTGGGAGAGCACGGCGCACTTCACCGACTTGCCGATCTTCACCGTGCCGGAGGTGGGCTCGAGCCTGCCGGTGAGGATGGACAGCAGCGTGGTCTTGCCTGCGCCGTTGGCCCCGAGGATGCCGTAGCGGTCGCCCGGGCCGATGAGCCAGGTGACGTCGTCGAGCACCTTCTTGCCGGCAAAGTCGACGCTCACGTTCTTGAGCTCGAACACTTGCTTGCCCAGGCGGCTCACGGCCAGGCGGTGCAGCTCGAGGGTGTTTCGCATGGGCGGGACGTCGTCGATGAGCTCGTGTGCCGCCTTGGCGCGGAACTTGGGCTTGCAGGCGCGGGCCTGGGGGCCGCGCGCGAGCCATGCGAGCTCCTTGCGCAGCAGGTTCTGCCTGCGGTCCTCTATGACGCGGGCCTGGCGGTCGCGCTCCAGGCGCTGCTGGATGTAGGCCGAGTAGCCGCCCTCGAAGGGGTCGACGATGCCGTCGTGCACCTCCCACATCGACAGGCACACCTCGTCGAGGAACCAGCGGTCGTGAGTCACCACGAGAAGCGCGCCCACACCGGCGGGCCAGCGGGCGTTGAGGTGGGCGGCGAGCCAGCGGATGGTGCGCATGTCGAGGTGGTTCGTGGGCTCGTCGAGGGCCAGGATGTCCCAGTCGCCCACAAGCAGGCGCGCCAGGTCCACACGGCGGCGCTGGCCGCCCGAGAGCGACCCCACCTTGGCGTCCCAGGCCACGTCGCCGATGAGGGCCGCCACGATGGCGCGCGTCTTGGGGTCGCTGGCCCACTCGTGCTCGGGGGCGTCGCCCACCACGCACTCCCCCACGCTCGCCTCGTCGCTCAGCGAGTCCTTCTGGCCGAGCACGCCCACGCGCGTGCCGCGGCGCATGGTGACGCGGCCCGAGTCGGGCTCGAGCAGGCCGGAGACGATGTTGAGCAGGGTCGACTTGCCGTCGCCGTTCTTGCCCACGATGCCCGTGCGGTCGCCCTCGGCCACGCCCAGCGAAAGCCCCTCGAGGACCTTGCGGGTGGGATATTCCAGGCTCACTTCTTCACAGCTGATGAGGACGCCCACGCTACTTGCCTTTCTTTGGGAGGAAACGGGAGACGATGCGGCCGATGAAGGCGCTGCCGGGAACCTTGAGCGCCACGCCCAGGCCGTAGGTGACGAGAAGGCTCGCAAGGCCGGCCACGACGATGTAGAGGAAGGTCATGAGGATGCCGGCGTCGGTGAAGGGCATGTAGAGCAGCTGCAGGACGACCAGGACGATGCCGCCCGCGACGGCCCCCACAAGGCCGACCGCAAACGATGCGACAAAGGACTTCACAAGCGACGCGGCACCGATGCCCCCCAGCCTGCGGCTCAGGTAGACATAGCACCACAGGGTGCCGAAGAGGAAGAAGGCGATCTGCGCGATGGCCACGCCTCCCAGGCCCAGGCCGTCCCAGTCGCCCGCGCCCAGGCACAGCACGACGGTGAGCACGACCTGCAGCACCGAGACCACGAGGTTGCACACCGCGTACTGCCTCATGGCGCGCAGGGCGCTGAACACCTTCTGCATGAACATGAAGCAGGCGTAGAACGGCAGGCTCAAGGCCATGACCACGAGGTAGGAGCTCACGAGACCCACGCTCGTCCAGTCGAAGCTGCCCGCGCGGAAAAGCGACACCAGGGGCACGGAGAACACGATGAGGTAGAGCATGAACGGCACCATGGAGAAGAAGTTCTGCTGCGTGCCCGAGATGATGGTGCGCCGCACGCCCTGCGTGTCGCCGTCGGCCGCCATGCCCGAAAGCTCGGTGAAGAGCGTGGTGGTCACGGGCACGGCGAGAAACGCATAGGGCAGTGTGAACCACTGGCGGGCGTAGTAGAGCACCGAGGAGCCCGCGTCGCTCACCGCCATGGCGGCGGCGTTCTGCACCGACACCGTGAGGAAGGAGCACAGCGTCACCACGATGGTGGGGATGCCCAGCGACAGCGTCTCGCGCAGGGCCGGGTCGTGCAGGTCGATGCGCCAGGGCCTGAGATGCAGGCCGTGCCGGGCCAGCGGCAGCACCTGCAGGCCCATCTGCACGAGCACGCCCAGGGGCGTGCCCACGGCGAGCACGAACTTGGCGAGGTCGGGGTCGTCGACACGGTAGATGAAGTACACGAACATCACGACGATGACCACGAGGTTGTTGAAGATGGGCGCAGCCGAGCTCCACAGGTAGTCGCGGTGCGCGTTGAGCAGGCCTCCCGCGATGGCCGAGACGCCGTAGAACAAAAGCTGAACGGCGAAGAAGCGGAAGAAGTACTCCACCAGCTCGCGGTCGCCCGAGTCGGAGAAGAACATCTGCGTCCAGACGACCTGCGGCGTGAAGATCGTCGCAAGCAGGGCCACCACGCCCAGGAACACGACGACGATGCCCATGAGGGTGCTCGCGTAGGCGCTCGCCCGCTCGTCGCCCTCGCGCTTGCGCAGGCTCACGTACACCGGCAGGAAGGCGGTGACGAGCATGCCGCCCATCACGAGCTCGTAGAGCTGGTTGGGCAGGTTGCAGGCCACCTGGTAGGAGGAGCTGAGCAGCGTGGTGCCCATGGCCATGCCCATGGCCCAGGTGCGGATGAAGCCGGTGATGCGCGAGATGGCCACGCAGACGCTGATGAGCAGCTGCGAGCGGCCCACGCTTGCGCTGTCGGCCGGGGCGTCCGCGGCAGGCTTTGCGGACGCGCCGGACGCCTGCGCGGTCTGCGCGCCCTGGGATGACTTGAAGTGGCGGGGCGCCGTCGCAGCCGAGGCGGGCTTGGCGGGCGCCTCCGCGGCGGGCGACCCTCCCTTCGGGGCGAAGTGCCTGGCCACATGCTCGGTGTCGCGGGCCACGCGCCTCACCCCTCCACCAGATCGACGAAGGCGGCGCGGCAGAAGTCGCACAGGGCCACGGGGTCGAGGATGAGCTTGGCGCCGATCTTGCCGCCGGAGATGGATATGCGCTCGAAGAGCTGGGCGGTCTCGTCGATGAAGGTGGGATAGTCCTTCTTCATGCCCAGGGGCGAGGTGCCGCCGCGCACATAGCCCGTGACCGCCGGGAGCTCGCGCCAGTTGAGCAGCGCAAGCGACTTCTCACCCGCCGCGCGGGCCGCCTTCTTGAGGTCGAGCTCACAGGCCACGGGGATGCAGAAGACCGCATAGGACTTGCGGGGCGACACGCACACGAGGGTCTTGAAGCTCGAGTCGGGGTCCGAGCCCGTCGCCTCGGCCACGCGCACGCCGATGCCCACGCTCGTCTCGTCCTCCACCTCGTAGGCCAGGTACTCGTACTCGATGCCCGCGTTGTCCAGGGCGCGCATGGCGTTGGTCTTGGAGCCGGCCTGCTCGCGCTTGCCCCGCGTCATCGCGCGCGCCCTTCCATGCGGGCGCGGTCGCGCTCCAGGATCGGCGCGAGGAACCTGCCGGTGATGGACTCAGGGCAGGCGCAGACCTGCTCGGGGGTGCCGCTCACCACGACGGTGCCGCCGCCGTTTCCGCCCTCCGGTCCCAGGTCGATGATATGGTCGGCCACCTTGATGACGTCGAGGTTGTGCTCGATGACGAGCACCGTGTTGCCCGCGTCCACTAGGCGCTGCAGCACCACGAGAAGCTGGCGGACGTCCTCGAAGTGCAGGCCCGTCGTGGGCTCGTCGAGGATGTAGAACGTCTTGCCCGTCTGCCTGCGGTGGAGCTCCTTGGCAAGCTTCACGCGCTGTGCCTCGCCGCCCGAAAGCGTCGTGGCGGGCTGGCCCAGGCGCACATAGCCCAGCCCCACGTCGTGCAGGGTCTGGAGCTTGCGCTTGATGGAGGGGATGGCGCCGAAGAAGACGAGCGCCTCCTCCACCGTCATCTCCAGCACGTCGGAGATGGACTTGCCGCGGTAGAGCACCTGCAGCGTCTCGCGGTTGTAGCGCTTGCCGCCGCACTGCTCGCAGGGCACGTACACGTCGGGCAGGAAGTGCATCTCGATCTTGATCTGGCCGTCGCCCTTGCAGGCCTCGCAGCGGCCGCCCGACACGTTGAAGCTGAAGCGGCCCGGCGCATAGCCGCGCGCCTTGGACTCCGGCACGCTGGCGAAGAGGTTGCGCAGGTCGTCCCACAGGCCGATGTAAGTCGCGGGGTTGGAGCGCGGCGTGCGCCCGATGGGCGTCTGGTCGATGTCGATGACCTTGTCGATGAGCTCCAGGCCCTCGAGGCTCTTGTAGGGGCCCACGGGGCGCTGGGAGCGCTGGATGGCGTTGGTGAGCGCGGGGGCGAGCGTGTCGGTCACCAGCGAGCTCTTGCCCGAACCCGAGACGCCCGTCACCACGGTGAGAGTGCCCACCGGGACGCTCACCGTGACGTTTTTGAGGTTGTTGGCCTTGGCCCCACGCAGCACGACGCATCCCCGGTCGGGATGACGGCGCTGCTCGGGCAGCTCGATCATGCGCGTGCCGCGCAGGTAGGCGCCCGTCATGGAGGCCTCCACCTGCTCTACCTGGGCGGGCGTGCCCGCGGCCACGACCTCGCCGCCGCGCTCGCCGGCGCCCGGCCCCATGTCGACCACGAAGTCGGCCGCGCGGATGGTGTCCTCGTCGTGCTCCACCACCACGACGGTGTTGCCCAGGTCGCGCAGGTGGCGCAGCGTGGCGATGAGGCGGTCGTTGTCGCGCTGGTGAAGCCCGATGGAGGGCTCGTCGAGGATGTAGAGCACCCCCATGAGGCCGGCGCCTATCTGCGTGGCCAGGCGGATGCGCTGCGCCTCGCCGCCCGACAGCGTCGTGGCCGAGCGCTCCAGGGTGAGGTAGCCCAGGCCCACGTCCACAAGGAAGCGCAGGCGCTCCACGATCTCCTTCACGATGCGCGCGCCGATGAAGCTCTCGCGCTCCGTCAGCTCAAGCGCCTGGAAGAAGGCCAGCGCGTCCTGGGTGGACATGCAGCAGACCTCGTAGATGGACCTCTCCCCCACCGTGACGGCCAGGATCTCGGGCTTGAGGCGCGCGCCGCGGCACGACGAGCAGGGCTGTTCCATGATGAAGGGCTCGATGCGCTCGCGCAGCTTCTCGTTGTCCGTCTCGGTGTAGCGGGTCATGAGGATGCTCGCCAGGCCGGGGAACGTGGCCTGCCAGCCGGTGTCGCGGCCGTCGAGCGTGCGGTAGACGACGTCGATCTTCCTGTCGCCCAGGCCGTCGATGAGGACCTTCTTGTCGCGGGGCGCAAGGTCGCACCAGGGGGTGTCGGGCGTGTAGCCCAGGTGCGTCACCACCGCGTCGATGACCTGCGGCCAGTAGTTGCTCATGTTGAAGATGTTGCCCAGGGCGCCGTGGCCGGCGGGCTTCTCGGGGGCGCTCACCAGGCGATCGACGTCGATGACGCGGTGCACGCCCAGGCCGTCGCACTCCGGGCAGGCGCCGTAGGGCGCGTTGAACGAGAAGTCGCGGGGCTGCAGGTCGTCGATGGAGTGGCCGTGCTGGGGGCAGGCAAGGGCCAGGGAGTACTCGAGCAGCTGCCCGGGGCGCTCCCCCTCCTCCATGAGCCACACGGCCACGTTTCCCTCGGCCAGGCGCGTGGCGGTCTCCACGGCCTGGGCGATGCGGCCCAGCGACCCCTCCTTCACCGCGATGCGGTCCACCACGACCTCGATGGTGTGCTTGAACTTCTTGTCGAGCGTGACGGACTCCTGGTCGTCCAGGCGGATGACCTCGCCGTCCACGCGCACGCGCGCGAAGCCCTCGGCGCGCAGATCCTCGAAGAGCTTGGTGTACTCGCCCTTGCGGCCGCGCACCACGGGGGCCAGCAGCAGCGCCTTGCGCCCCGCCGCGGCCTGGGCGATCTTGTCGGCCACCTGGTCGGTGGTCTGCCGCTCGATGACGCACCCGCACTCAGGGCAGTGCGGGATGCCGATGCGCGCATAGAGAAGGCGCAGGTAGTCGTAGATTTCCGTGACCGTGCCCACCGTGGAGCGCGGGTTTTTCGAGGTGGTCTTCTGGTCGATGGAGACGGCCGGCGACAGGCCCTCGATGCTGTCGACGTCGGGCTTGTCCATCTGCCCCAGGAACATGCGCGCGTAGCTGGAGAGCGACTCGACGTAGCGGCGCTGGCCCTCGGCGAAGATGGTGTCGAAGGCAAGCGAGCTCTTGCCCGAGCCGGACAGGCCCGTGATGACCACGAGCTTGTCGCGGGGGATCTCCAGCGAGACGTCCTTGAGGTTGTGCTCGCGCGCGCCTCGGATGACGATGTTTTCCTGTGTCAAAGCATGCACCTTCCGATGCTCAAGATGAACGGTCTAGCGCACGGCGCCGGCGTTGGCGGCGGCCACCACGGCGCCGGCGCAACGAAGGCCGTCGGCCGCGGCGCTCATGATGCCGCCCGCATAGCCCGCGCCCTCGCCGCAGGGGTAGAGACCCGCCACATCGACGCTCATGAGGTCGTCGGACTTGCGCACGATGCGCACCGGCGAGCTGGAGCGGGTCTCCACGCCCGTGAGCACCGCGTCCATGCGGTCGAAGCCCTCCAGGCGCTTGGCCAGGATGGGCACCGCCGCGCGCAGGGCGCGGTCCACGAAGTCGGGCAGGCACTTGCCCACACTCGTCCACTTGACGCCCAAGGGGTAGGTGGGCTGGATCTTGCCCGGGCCGTGCGAGGCAACCTTGGCGCGGAAGTCGGTGAGGAGCTGGGCGGGCGCCTTGTAGTCGGCCCCGCCGGCCTCGAAGGCGGCGCGCTCGCAGCGGCGCTGCAGCTCCACGCCGGCCAGCACGTCGTCGGCGATGCCGGGGATGTCCTCGGGCAGCACGTTGGCCAGAAAGCCGGAGTTTGCGTTGCGGCCGGCACGGGCGAACTCGCTCATGCCGTTGGTCACCACGCCGCCCTCCTCGCTGGCCGCCGCGACCACCGTGCCGCCCGGGCACATGCAGAAACTGTAGACGCCGCGGCCGTCCTTGAGGTGGCAGCTCAGCTTGTAGGAGGCCACAGGCAGGGCGTCGGAGTTGGCGATGCCGCCGTACTGCACCTTGTTGATCATGTTCTGCGGGTGCTCGATGCGCACGCCCATGGAGAACACCTTGGGCTCGAGCGTGAAGCCCTGCACCTTGAGCTGGGAGAACACGTCGCGGGCCGAGTGGCCGCAGGCAAGGATGGCCTGCGAGCAGCGGATCTCCTCCTGCTTGGCGGGGCGCCCCGGAGCCTCCACCACGCAGCGAAGGCCGGCGAGCCTGCCGTCCTCCACCACGGGCTCCACCATGCGCGTGTACCAGCGCACGTCGCCGCCCGCCTCACGGATGCGCTCGACGAGCCTGTCCACCACGCCGGGCAGCACGTCGCTTCCGATGTGGGGCATGGCCTGCCAGAGGATGTCGGGCGAGGCGCCGGCCTCGACGAAGGCGTTGAGGATCCAGGCGTGCTCGGGGGCGTTGGTGCCCGTGGTGAGCTTGCCGTCGGAGAAGGTGCCCGCGCCGCCCGCGCCGAACTGGATGTTGCTCTGCGTGTTGAGCTTGCCCGTGGCGTTGAACTTGGCCACGTCGCGGCTGCGCTGCTCGGCGGGGGCGCCGCGCTCGATGAGGATGGGCGCCATGCCCGCCAGCGCCAGGCTCAGGGCCGCAAACAGGCCCGCGGGGCCGGCGCCCACCACCACGGGGCGTGCCACCTCGCGTCCGGCCTGGAGCTTGGCGGGCTCGAACGACGCCTCCTTGGCCAGCACGACGTCGTTGGTGGACAGGGCGGCCACGAGGCGCCCCTCCTGGGCCGAGCCGCCGCGCAGCGAGGCGCGCACGCTCGCCACATAGTGGACGTCGCCGCGCTTGCGGGCGTCCACCGCACGGCGCGTGACCTGGCATTGCTCGATGTCGCCCACGCCGACCCCGAGCTTGCGGCTCACGGCGAGGCGCAGGAAGTCCGGGTCGTAGGCGACACCGGTCGCCTTGCCGCCCGAAAGGGTGAGCTTGAGGTTGCGGATCTCGATCATCGGCGGGCTCCTTGCTTGGCTGAGTACAATCCCGCCTATTCTACCGCGCTTGCCCTGCCTGCAAGAATGCCGCTGTGCCAAGCCCACGCCAAGTTCAAGCCGCCGCACATGCCGTCCACATCGAGCGCCTCGCCGCACACGTAAAGGCCACGCGCACCACGCACGGCAAACGTGTCGGGGCTGACCTGCCCGTTGGCGATGCCGCCGCGCGTCACCTGCGCCTGGTCGCCCTCCATCACCTGGGCCACCTCGAACTCCCAGCGCTTGAGGGTGGCCGCGAGCCGTCCCGCCTGTGCCGGACGGCCGCCGTCACGCCCGCACTGGCGCTCCATGAGGTGCGCGGCCAGCTTGGGCTGGACGGCGCCGTCGAGCAGGTGCAGCCGGCTGAAGCCGGGGTCGGGCGCGATCTGCGCGGCCTCGATGCGCCCCGCAAGCTCGCGGCGCAGCTGGGCCTCGTCCATATGCGGCACGAGGTCGAGCGCGAGCACGTCGCCGGGGGCGGCATAGCGCGACGCGTCGAACACGACGATGCCCGACAGGCCGTACTTGCGCACGAGGACCTCGCCGGGCGCCTTGAAGACGGTGCGGCCGGCGCGCTCCACGGCAAGCTCGCACATCAGGCGCGCCCCGTCGAGGTCCTTCGCCGGCTTGGGGGCGGTGGCGATGGGGCAGAGCACCCGGCACGTGGGCACAAGGTCGAGCCGGACCATGCGCGCAAGGTCGGCCGACGACTGGCCGCCCGCGCACCACACAACCTTGTCGGCGCGGAAGGCCTGGCCGTCCTGCGTGGCCACCTCCCACTCATCGGCAGCGCGCTTAAGGCCCACGACGCGCGACTCAACCCAGATGCGCACGCCCAGCTCGTCGATGCGGTTGAGCAGGACGTCGAGCACCGAGGCGGCGCAGCGCGAGCGCGGGTAATAGCGGCCCTCCTCGTCGCAGACATGCCAGAGCCCCAGGCGCTCGAAGAAGCCGAGCACCTCGGAGAGGGTGTCGCCCTTGTATGAGCTCGCCACGAAGGCGGGGTCGTTGTAGCGCTCGGCCGACAGGTCGGCGTTGCAGAAGTTGCACCGACCGTTGCCCGAGGCCATGATGGAGCGTCCGGGGCGCGTCCCTGCCTCCAAGACAGTGACGGACGCCCCGAGCTCGGCTGCGCTGACTGCGCAGGCCAAGCCCGAGGCGCCGGCCCCCACGACGATTACGCGGGTAGCATTCATATCTTGTGGCCCAGCCCGCCTACTCGGCGACGGTCCAGCCGCCCATGAGCGAGGAGGCGACCTTCACGGCAGCGGCCTTGTCGAGCAGCTTCTCGGCGTCGATGCCGGGGTTGGGGATCTCGGTGACCTTGCCGGCGTCGCACATGGCGGCGTACTCGGGGTTCATGGGAAGGCGCGCCAGGACGTCGACGCCGTACTTCTCGGCGACCTCGTCGATGTGGCTGTCGCCGAAGATGTAGTGCTTCTTGCCGCAGTCGGGGCACTCGAAGTAGCTCATGTTCTCAACGAGGCCCAGCACCGGCACGTCCATGGACTTGGCCATGTTGACGGCCTTGCCCACGATGGTGGCCACGAGGTCCTGCGGCGAGGCGACGATGACCACGCCGTCCACGGGGATGGACTGGAACACGGTGAGCGCCACGTCGCCCGTGCCCGGGGGCATGTCGACCACGAGCACGTCGAGGTCGCCCCAGACGACCTCGTTCCAGAACTGCTTGACGCAGCCGCCGATGACGGGCCCGCGCCAGATCACCGGGTCGTCGGGGTTGCGCAGGAGCAGGTTGATGGACATGACCTCGATGCCGTCCTTCGTGCGGGCGGGAACGAGCAGGTTGTTCTGGGCGGTGATGCCCACGTGGTTGAACCCGAACATGTGCGGGATGGTGGGGCCGGTGATGTCGGCGTCGAGGATGCCGACCTTGAGGCCCTTGCGGGCCGCGTCGCAGGCGATGAGGCCCGAGACGAGCGACTTGCCCACGCCGCCCTTGCCCGACACCACGCCGATGACGTGCTTGACGTTGCTCACGTCGTTCTGCGCGAGCTTGCTCGTGTCGCCCGGACGGGCCACGTTGCCCGCAGGCTGTGCGTTGTCTGCCATGAAAGCTCCTCTCCTCTTGGGTCGTGCGAGCTGTAGATTAGCGCAACTTGGGCGGCTTGCAAGTCTAATCCCCCAAAGTCGCTATGATTTCGAGCAACGGCGCTACTCGGCGCGCTCCCACAGGCCGCTGCGGCCGCCCTCCTTGCGAAGGAGGCGCACGTCGACGATCTCCATGCCGCGGTCGACGGCCTTGCACATGTCGTAGACGGTGAGGCAGGCCACGCTGGCCGCCGTGAGCGCCTCCATCTCGATGCCCGTCACGCCGGTCACGCCGGTGGTCGCGGTCACATGGAAGCCCACGCGCCCGTCGGGACGGTCGCCCTCGCGGACGGGCTCGATCTCGACCTTGGCCTTGGTGATGGGCAGCGGGTGGCACATGGGGATGAGGTCGCTCGTGCGCTTGGCCGCCATGATGCCCGCCACGCGCGCGCAGGCCAGCACGTCGCCCTTCTTCGCGCGGTCCTCAAGGACCATGGCGAGCGTCTCGGGGTGCATGAGGATGGTGCCCTCGGCTATGGCCTCACGCTTGGTCACCGCCTTGTCGGACACGTCAACCATGCGGACCTCGCCCTTGGCGTCCACATGGGTGAGCTCGTCGCGGTAGGCGTCGCGGGGCTTCTCGTCTGTCATAGGGATGTCATCCTCCGATCTGCGACATGAACCTCTCGGTCCCGTCGTTGGACGTGTGCTTGTCGGGCTTGTTGCGAAGGGCGGCCTCGAACGCCGCGCGCACGGCCGCGTCGTCGTGGGCGCGAAGGCCGGGCAGCACCGGGTACTCGAGGTCGCTGAAGAGGCAGGGGCGCAGGTTGCCGTCGGCCGTGAGGCGCAGGCGGTTGCACGTCTTGCAGAAATGGCTGCTCATGGCGCTGATGAAGCCGATCGTGCCCTGGAAGCCCTCGAACCTCCAATACTGGGCGGGGCCGTGGCCCTCGGGGGCGTCCTTGGCGCAGGCGATGAGCGGGCCCACCCCGGCGCGCACGCCCGCCTCGGAGAGCGTCTCGCGCAGCTCCTCGGTGGGGATCGTGTCGGAGCGGTCCCAGGCCGAGACGTCCTTGAAGAGGGCGTCGGACTCCTGGGGGATGTTCTTGGCGCGCGTCTCGTCGTCGCCGATGGGCATGTACTCGATGAAGCGCACGTGGATGGGGCGCGTGCGCGCCAGCTCCGCGATGGCGAAGAAGTCCTGGTTCAAGGCGCGCACGGCCACGGTGTTGACCTTCACCGTCTTGAAGCCCTCCTCCAGGGCGCAGTCGATGCCGCGCAGGACGTCGTTCAGCGAGCCGATGCGGGTGACGGCGGCGAACTTGGCGGCGTCGAGGGTGTCCAGCGAGATGTTGACGCGGCTCACGCCGGCCTGGCGCAGCTCGCGGGCGTAGCGGGGCAGCAGGGCGCCGTTCGTGGTGATGGCGATGTCCTCGATGCCGGGGATGGCCATGAGGCGGGCCGCCAGCTCGGCGCAGCCCTTGCGCGCCAGGGGCTCGCCGCCCGTGAGGCGCAGGTGCTTGATGCCGTACCCGGCCGCTATCCCCACGAAGCGCTCGATCTCCTCGAACGACATGATCTGGCAGTGGCCCTTGTCGGGCACGCCGCTGGCGGGCATGCAGTAGACGCAGCGGTAGTTGCACCTGTCGGTGATGGCGATGCGCATGTAGTCGATGGTGCGGCCGCAGGCGTCGTGTGCCTGGGCGCGCGCGGGGTGGTGCTCGATGGCTGTGCTGGTCATGGGACCTCTCCTGAGAAGCGCCCGTGTGCAGGTTGGGCGCACGCTACCGTCGATGCGGACTGCCTGCCATAATAGGGCCAAGCGGCAAAGCCGGGCGGATGCGCCTTCCGCGGCGGCACGCTTAGTGACAACGAGGAACACTGTATACCAACGGATGGCCGACATGAGCGAAGAATCAACCCAGGACCCCCAGACGCAGCGCCACTTCGGCGCCGAGCTCAAGCGCTTCGGCAAGGAGGGCGACGAGGTGGACTTCAAGGTCGTCTCGCCCTTCGAGCCCTGCGGCGACCAGCCCCAGGCCATCGAGAGGCTCGCGGCCGGCATACGCGCGGGCCTTCGCTACCAGACGCTTCTGGGCGTCACCGGCTCGGGCAAGACCTTCACCATGGCCAAGACCATCGAGGCCGTGGGCAAGCCCACGCTCATCTTGGAGCCCAACAAGACCCTCGCCGCCCAGGTGGCAAGCGAGCTGCGCGAGTTCTTCCCCGACAACGCCGTGGTGTACTTCGTGAGCTACTACGACTACTACCAGCCCGAGGCCTACATCCCCTCCACCGACACCTACATCGAGAAGGACTCCTCCATCAACGAGGACATCGAGAAGCTGCGCCACCAGGCCACGGCCGACCTTCTGAGCCGCCGGGACGTGATCGTGGTGGCCTCCGTGAGCTGCATCTACGGTATCGGCAGCCCCGAGGACTACGCGGGCATGGCCCCCAACGTGCGCAAGGACACGCCGCTTGACCGCGACGACTTCGTGTACTCGCTCATCGACATCCTTTACGACCGCGACGACTACGACCTGCACCGCGGCACCTTCCGCGTGCGCGGCGACGTGGTGGACGTGTTCCCGCCCTATGCCGAGCATCCCCTGCGCTTCGAGTTCTGGGGCGACGAGGTGGAGGGCATCCACGAGGTGGACGAGGTCACGGGCGAGGTCCTGCGCTCCCTGGACGCCGTGCCGGTGTGGCCCGCCTCGCACTACGTGACGGAGCGCCCCAAGGTGGAGGCCGCCCTCAAGACCATCGAGGCCGAGAAGGACGCGCGCGTGGCCGAGTTCAAGACGGCGGGCAAGCTTCTGGAGGCCCAGCGCGTGGCCCAGCGCGTGGAGTACGACCTGGAGATGCTCGAGACGATGGGCTTCTGCACGGGCATCGAGAACTACTCGCGCCACCTGGACGGCCGCCAGCCCGGCGAGCCGCCCTACACGCTCATCGACTACTTCCCGGCGGACATGCTCTGCATCATCGACGAGAGCCACGTCACGGTGCCGCAGATCCGCGGTATGCACGAGGGCGACCGCTCGCGCAAGATCTCGCTCATCGAGCACGGCTTTCGCCTGCCGAGCGCCCTGGACAACCGCCCCTTGCGCTTCGACGAGTTCGAGGCGCGCATCCCGCAGTTCGTGTTCGTGAGCGCCACGCCCGGCGACTTCGAGGAGCGCGTGTGCCCCGAGCCCGTGGAGCAGATCATCCGCCCCACCGGCCTTCTCGACCCCAAAATCGACGTGCGCCCCATCCGCGGCCAGATCGACGACCTCATCGGCGAGTGCCGCGAGCACATCGCCCGCCATGAGCGCGTGCTCGTGACGACCCTCACCAAGCGCATGGCCGAGAACCTCACCGACCATCTGCTCGACGAGGGCTTCAAGGTGGCCTACATGCACTCCGACACCGCCACGATGGACCGCGTGGAGATCATCCGCAAGCTGCGCACCGGGGCGCTCGACATCCTCGTGGGCATCAACCTGCTGCGCGAGGGCCTCGACATCCCCGAGGTGAGCCTCGTGGCGATCCTCGACGCCGACAAGGAGGGCTTCCTGCGCAACCGCCGCTCGCTCATCCAGACGATGGGACGAGCCGCGCGCAACGTGTCGGGCAAGGTCATCATGTACGCCGACACCATCACCGACTCCATGCGCGTGGCCATCGACGAGACGCAGCGCCGCCGCGCCCTGCAGGAGCGCTACAACGCCGAGCACGGCATCGAGCCGCACAGCGTGCAGAAGGCCATCACCGACATCACGAGCTTCATCAGCCAGGAGGCGGGGGGCACCGGCGACGCCGACCTGGCGCAGACGGTGGCCCAGGAGCTGTCGAGCCTGCCCAAAGACGAGCTGGCCCACATCATGGCCTCCATCGAGGACGACATGCGCGCAGCCAGCGAGAAGCTCGACTTCGAGGAGGCCGCGCGCCTGCGCGACCAGCTCGTGCGCCTCAAGGCCCAGGTGGAGGGCGACGAGGAGAGCAGCGTCATGGCTCGCCTGAAGTCAAACGCGCGCAAGAGCGCTGGACCGGGCGCCACGGGGACCGCCAAGCGCTTCAACAGGCACGCCAAGCACTAGGGCTCCACAGGCCCAGTCCCACCCGCCCAAAACGACGAAAGGGGGCGCACGGCCGGATGGCTCCGGTGCGTGCGCCCCCTTTGCTTGATGGGCCTATGTGGGGCGGCGCGTCCGCTAGCCGCGCACGAGATAGAGCTTGCTCGCGTCGAAGTGCAGGTTGATCACGTCGCCCACCGAAGGCAGCTCGTTCTCGGGGGTCTGGAGCTTGTCGACCTTCCACTGGACGAGCTTCTCGCCGTTGGGCGTCGTGAGCATGACGGTGCGCTCGAAGCGCGAGTCGCTCACGCGGTGCACGCGCAGCGTGAAGGCGTTGTTGCCCTGCGCCTTCTCCGGGCTGGCCTTGTGGATGTAGAACGCGCGGATGCCCAGGTGCGTGAGGTCGTCGGGGATGGGCTTGTCGGTGTGGAAGCGCATACCCCAGTCGGTGGCCTCCACCACACCCTCGCCCACCTTGCGGGCGGCCGAGACGTTCTTGCAGCCCGAGAGCTTCACGGCAGCCAGCGTCTGCGGGTCGGTCACGATCTGCTTGGTAGGGCCGATCTCGGCCACGTGGCCGTCGGAGATGACGCAGATGCGGTCGCAGAAGCGGAACGACTCGTCGATGTCGTGGCTCACGTAGAGCACCGTGGTCTTCACCAGGTCGAGCATGTCGAGCAGGGTCTGCTCAAGGCCGCTCTTGAGGTAGGAGTCCAGGGCGCTGAACGGCTCGTCGAACATGAAGATGCCGGGGCGCGCCGCGATCATGCGGGCAAGCGCCACGCGCTGCTGCTGGCCGCCCGAGAGGCGCCCGGGGTAGCGCTGCGCGAACGACTCCATGGAGAAGATGGACAGCGCGTTGATGGCCGCCTCGTGCTTCTCCTGCTTGGACATGGACTTGGGCATGCCCGCCTGCACGTTCTGCTCCACCGACAGGTTGGGGAAGAGCTGGTAGTTCTGAAACAGGTAGGCGGTCTTGCGCTCCTGAGGCGAGAGGTTGATGCCCTTCTCGGAGTCGAAGAACACCGTGTCGTTCACCACGATGCGGCCCTCGTCGGGCGTCTCCACGCCGGCGATGCAGCGCATCGTGAGGCTCTTGCCGCAGCCGGAGGCGCCCAGAAGGCCCAGGCGCTCCTCCCCCGCCTCGATGTGCACGTCCAGGTCGAAGGCCGTGAGCTTCTTTTTGATGTCGACATACAGGCTCATGGCTACTCCCCCGCCTTGCCTTGGGCGTCAGCTGAGACGCGCGCGAACAGAGACTCCGCATCGGCGGCGTGGATCCCGGAGAACGACGGGTCGTCGGCCGCGCCCTCGGCGTCCTCGCCGGCAAGCTTGCCCTGCTTCTTGAGCATCTTGAGCTCGGCGCGCGTGAGGCCGCCCTTGCGGTAGCGCTGCGAGTGGGCCGTGTAGACGTTGATGAAGAGGATGACGAGGAAGGAGATGAAGATGACCACGACGACCCAGAAGATGGCCACGTCGGTGTTGCCGCCCATCCACTGGAAGTAGATGGCGATGGGCATCGTCTGCGTCACGCCCGCGTAGTTGCCCGCGCAGAACAGCGTCGCGCCGAACTCGCCCATGGCGCGGGCGAAGGCGAGCACGGTGCCTGCGGCGATGGAAGGCCAGGCGTTGGGGATCATGAGGCGGTAGAAGATGCGGCGCTCAGACCAGCCCAGGGTGCGCGCGGCGTCGAGCATGTTGGCGTCGAGCGCCTCGAAGGCGCCGCGGGCGGTGCGGTACATGAGCGGGAAGGCCACCACCGTGGCCGCGATGACCGTGGCAGGCCAGGAGAAGACGAGCTTGATGCCGTGGGCCATGAGCCACTGGCCCGTGGGCAGGGCGTTGCCGAAGAGCAGCAGAAGCAGGAAGCCGCACACGGTGGGCGGAAGGACCATCGGGATGGTGAAGACGGTGTCGACGATGCCCTGCCAGCGGCTCTTCACGCCCAGGGACTTCCAGGCGGCCAGAAGGCCCAGGATGAAGACGATGACCAGCGCCACCGCGCTCGTCTTGAGCGACACCCACAAGGGGCGATAGTCGATGGTGGACAGGAAGCTGGAGAGGTTCTCCCACCAGGTGGGGATCTTCTCGGTGACCACGGCGTCGGTCGTGACGATGTGGCCGTAGTCGCACAGGACGGCACCCTCGTTGTTGGCCTTGCCGTCGGTGCGGTTCAGGGTCACGTAGAGGCGGGCCTTGTCGCCCTCGCCGATCGAGACGTTGCGCGTGACCTTGACGTTGCCGAACTGGACCTCGTCCTCGCCCACGCACACGGTGACGGCGCCGGAGACGTCCTTCACGAGCGTGCCGCCCTTCGAGGCGGCCTCGTCGAGGTCGCCCACCATGGCGAGGAACGCCTTGACGTAGCCCTCGTCGTCCTTCTGGAACCCGACCTCGTCGGCCACGGACTGGGGCACCATGAGCAGGATCTCGTCGTCGACGACAAGGACGACGAAGGCCGACTCGTCGTTGACCTGATAGACGTAGCCCAGGCCCGAGGAGTCCTCGCGGCCCTTGTTGCGGCGCTCGAAGTCGTTGATTCCCACGCCGTACTCGTCGTCGACGGCGGATCCCTCAGAGAGCTGCTGGCCTGCGGCCACGGTGCCCGTGGACTCAGCAAGCGCGGCCCTGGGCGCCAGGGCGGGCGCGCAAAGCGCGAGAAGGGCAGCCATGACGGCGGCGAGACAGGCTGCGACCGCGCGGCGCAGACGAGTCTGGCTCGTCATGGGCATGCCCGATGCATGTATCGGCATGCGTTCCTCCCAAGAACGTTGCATGAAAAAGCAAAAGCGCCGACGTCCCAGAACACCGGGGCGTCGGCGCATGGTTGTTGCCTATGCTTCGGCGGTAGGGCGATTAGGCCTGAGCCTGGGCGAGGCAGTCCTCGACGGCGGTGAAGATGGCCTTGGAGGTCACCGTGGCGCCGGAGACGGCGTCGACGCCCTCGATGCCGTTGGCCTCGACGATGAGAGCGGGGAGCTGCTCGATGGCCTTGGAGCCGATGCCCTGGGTCTCGGAGTTGTCGCCCACGGTGACGTCGGTGATCTTGCCGCCCTCGACGGTGACGGTCACGGGCACCTTGCCGCCGATGCCCTTGCCCTCGGCGGTGTACTCGCCGTCCTTGTAGGAGCCGGCAGCGGCAGCGGCGTCGCCCTCAGCGGCGGCGTCCTCGGTCGTGGCGACCTCGAAGCCGTACTCGCTCCAGATGTCCAGAGCGTCGGGGTCGGTCATGCAGAAGTCCAGGAAGGCAAGGGCGGCCTCGGCGTTGGGAGCGTCGGTGCAGACGGCGCCGGGGTACACGATGTCCTTGTGCATGTCGGCGGGCACGGTGTAGATGGCCTTGATGCCCTCGTAGCGGTACACGTCGGAGCTGTACACGAAGCCGATGGTGCAGTCGCCGGTGGAGACATAGGAGGCGCAGGTGCCCACCTTGTCGGCCAGGTTCACCTTGTCGGCGATGGAGGCGTCGAACTCGCCGTCGGCGCCGGACTCGTCGGTGTACAGGCCGGCGTTGTACAGGGCCTGGCAGGTGTACTTGCCAGCGGGGACGGTGGCCGGGTCGCCGATGGCGATGGTGGCGATGTCGTCGCCGGCAACGGCCTCGACGGAGTCGATGGTCACGTCGGAGGCCTCGGCGGCAACGACGACCAGGTCGTTGTTGAACATGGTGATGCGGGTGTCAGCGTCGATGAGCTTGCCCTCTTCGGCGGTGTCCATGGTGCCCTTGGAGGCGGTGATCAGCAGGTCGACGATGGCGCCGCCCTTGATCTGCTCGACCAGGTCGCCGGAGGCCTTGAACTGGGTGTCGGCGAAGGTGACCTCGGGGTGCTGCTCGGTGTAGAGCTTCTGGACCTCGGGCAGGGCCTTCTCCAGGGAGTTGGCTGCGAAGATCTGAAGGGCGCCCTCGGCGGCAGCGGTCTCAGTGGTCTCCTCGGCCTTGGTCTCCTCAGCGGCGAAGGCAGCGCCAACGCTGGGGGCAACGGCGAGAGCGGCACCGAGGACGGCAGCACCCTGAACAAAAGAGCGACGATTCATAGTCATATGAAAAATCCCCTCCCAAGGGACTTCAGCGGTGACCCTATGCCACCACGTATGTACGTAGAGTATTCATTCTCCACAAAAGTTCAAGCACAAACTCCCCATATGTTGAAAATTTAGGGCTGAGCGGCACCAGGACTCGTGCTTGGCGGCCTGCGTTAGTGGCCGCCGCCGGCCGTCATCTTCATGGCGTGGTCGAGCTGGTCGTACACGGCGTCCCAGCACTCGCGCGCGGCCTTCTCCGAGCCGGGAAAGTTGATGACGAGATGAGGCCCGCGCTGCATGCACAGGGCGCGCGACAGCATGGCGCGGCGAGTCTTGAGCATGGAAGAGGCGCGGATGGCCTCGGCGATGCCGGGCACGTTGCGATCGCAGGCGTCCTGGGTGGCCTCGGGCGTGACGTCGCGCATGGACAGGCCCGTGCCGCCGCAGGTCAGGACGATGTCGGCCCCCGCCTCGTCGCAGGCGCTCACGATGGCGGCCGCCAGGTCGGCGCGCTCGTCCTTCACGACGACGTGCGACACGACGCTCCAGCCCTGCTGCCCGATGAGGTCCGCAAGCGCGGCGCCCGCGGTGTCGAGCGCGATGTCGCGCGTGTCGGAGGCGGTGACGATGGCGAACTTGATGTCCATGGGGGGTCTCCTTGCTTAGATTGATTTTGTTACATTGCAGTGTTGTGTAACGCAATCATGTGTCGGTTAGATCTGCGTGCCCTCGGGCAGGTCGATGCGGATGCAGCGCGCCTCGTCGCCCACGCTCAGGCCCATGACGTCCTCGTCCACCACGATGAGGCAGTTGCAGCGCTCAAGGTCGCCCAGAAGCGCCGAGGACTGCGTGCCGTGCTCGTAGGCCACCCACTCCCCGGCCTCGTCGCGCTCCACGCGGCCGCGGTTGTAGAAGGCGCGGCCCTCCTTCTTCTTGATGGGGGCCGTGAGCCTGGCGACCACCTCGGGGCGCGCGAGCTGGGAGATGCCCTGCATGCGGCGAAGGGCCGGACGGATGAGCAGCTCGAAGCCCACCGAGGCGGCCGCAGGGTTGCCCGACAGGCCGAAAACCGGCTTGCCCCCCACCATGCCGAACGTCTGGCGCTTGCCCGGGCGCAGCGACAAGTACGAGAAGACGGCCTGACCCTGCGTGGAGATGACCTCCTTGATGAAGTCGAAATCGCCCTGGGAGGCGCCGCCGGCGGAGACCACCATGTCGCAGCAGGCAAGTGCCTCGTCGAGCTTGGCCTTGATGGCGTCGCGGTCGTCGGCGACGATGCCGAGCATGACGGGCTCGGCGCCGGCCTCGCGCACGAGGGCCGACAAGGTCCACGAGTTGCTGTCGCGGATCTTGCCCTGGGGCAGTTCGGCCCCGGGGGTGGACATGTCCATGAGCTCCGAGCCGATGGTGAAGACGCCCACCTTGGGACGGCGGTGCACCTCAACCTTGCAGGCGCCCGCCGAGGCGAGCATGCCCAGGGCGTAGGCGTTCACAACCGTGCCCTTGGCGAGCGCCACCTCGCCGGCCTTGAACTCCTCGCCGGCATAGCGCACGAAGTTGCCGCGCCTCACGGCCGCGTCGAGGCTGATGCGCGACCCGGTGCCGCCGTCGCCCTCCACGACATGGACGACCTCGTACTTCTGGACGGCGTCGGCGCCTGCCGGCAGGGGCGCCCCCGTCATGAGGCGCACGGCCTGGCCCGCCTGCAGCTCGCCCGGGAAGGCGGCGCCTGCCCCGATGTAGCCCACGACGTCCAACACGACCGGCGCCTCGGGGCCGGCAGCCTCAAGGTCGCAGGAGCGCACGGCATAGCCGTCCATCGAGGAGTTGTCGAAGGGGGTGACGTCGATGTCGCTGATCACATCGGCCGAGAGCACGCGGCCCAGGGCGCAGGAGAGCTCGACGGATTCGCCGGGAAGCGCCTCCACGCGGTCGAGAACGCGCGCGAGCGCCTCGTCGATGCCGATACGGACGTCTGGATCAGTCATATGCCCTCTTCTCTCACAGGCGCACGGCCCGCGCGCCACCGCTAACAGACATCGGGCGATTATAGAGCACGCAGGGCCGCGCCGCGTCGACGCGCTGGCGACGTCCCCCAGCGGCGCTAGCGGCTCCGGCCGCGGCAGATTGATTCAGTAACGTAATCGGCAATAGCCGAGGCGTCATCGAGCCCGAAGGCGCGCATGCCAAACGCCCGGGCCGCCTCGCGTACCTGGGGGATGTCGCTGGCGACCCCCACCGTGGTTGCGTCGGGCATCCGGCCCGCGTCGCGGCCGAGGGTCGCGTCGTCATAGACGAGCCCTTGGCCCGCCTGGGACGCACGCACGAACTCGGCGGCGGCGATGGCGTCGCGCTCGTTGGAGGAGCGCATGATCTCGATGCTGGGAAGGCCGCAGGAACGGTATCCCTCGACGATCACCACGTCATGCGGGGCCATGAGCTCGATGAGCTCGCCTGCCTCGACCTCACAGGTGAGCTCGCGGATGAGGGCCATCCTGTCGGGCGAGGCGATGGCCACCTCGCACGCCCCGGCCTGACGGTGCCGCCAGGAGTCCTTGCCCTCGACGTCCACGTCGAAGCCGCGATGGCCGTGGTGCTTCACGCTCCCCACGTCCAGCCCCCGCCCCACGAGCTCGGCGATGACCTTGGTGACGAGCGTCGTCTTGCCGGAGTTGTGCCTGCCCACGAAGGCGATGGCCGGGCTCTTCATCTCACATGCTCCTTGTCTTGTGCGGGTACGCCTGGGACATGCTCGGCCCACCAGGCGTCGGCATGGGCGAACAGCTCCTCAAGGCTGCCGTCGTTGACGATGACGCTGGTGCAGTACCCGGCCCGCCGCTCGTCGTCGATCTGCGCGGCGTCGCGCCTCTCGAAATCCTCGCCCGACATTCCCCGGCCGAGCACGCGCGCCCGACGCAGCTCGCGCGGCGCCAGGATTCCCACGACCTCGTCGGCCAGGGCCAGGCTGTCGGCCATCTTGTCGATGAGCTGAACCTCGACCACGTTGACGCCGCGCGCCGGCACCGCGCAGCAGGCACATCCGCCCACAAGGGCGTCCTGCAGGCGCGCGAAGATGCGCGGGTGCGTGATGGCGTCGAGCGCCGATGTGGCCTCGGGGCTGGCAAAGGCACGACACGCCAGCTCGGGGCGCATCACGCACCCGGACTCGTCGAGGATGCCCTCGCCGAAGGCCTGTGCCAGCTCCCGAGCCGTGTCAGGCTCCTCGAGCACCTCGTGCGACAGGGCGTCCAGGTCGATGGTGCGGGCGCCCAGGTGCGCGAGCCGGGCCACGAAGAGCGACTTGCCCGAGCCGATGCCGCCCGTGACGAACAGCGTGAACATGGCCGCCCCTAGTGCTGGCAGAGGTGCCAGAACGCCACGGCCGAGGCGGCGGCGACGTTGAGCGAGTCCACCCCGTGCGCCATGGGGATGCGCACGGTGAGGTCGCAGCCCGCGATGGTGTCGTGGCACAGGCCGTCCCCCTCGGTGCCCAGCACGATGGCGAGCCGCTCCACCTCCTGCAGGCTCGGGTCGGCCAGGCTGATGGAGGCGTCGGTCAAGGCGAAGGCCGCCGTGGTGAAGCCCAGGTCGTGCAGGATCGAAAGGCCGGGCACGGGCCACTGGGTGTGGTCGGAGCCGATGCGGGTCCAGGGCACCTGGAACACCGTGCCCATGCTCACACGCGCGGCACGGCGATAGAGCGGGTCGCAGCAGGTGGGCGTGACGAGCACAGCGTCGATGTTGAGGGCGGCGGCGCTGCGGAAGATGGCGCCGACGTTGGTGTGGTCGACGATGCCCTCGAGCACGGCGATGCGCCGCGCGTCGCGCACGACGTCCTCGACGCTGGGCAGCTCGTAGCGCCGCATGGCGCACAGGGCGCCGCGCGTGAGCTTGAAGCCGCAGAGCTTCTCGAGCTCCTCGACGGGCGCGACGAACACCGGCAGGTCCTCGTCGGCAGGGACAAGGCCCGCGTCGATGGCCTGCTGGGCGCGGGCGCATGCCTCGTCGAGCCACTTGGGGGTCACGAGGAAGGAGACGGGCACCATGGCGGCGTCGAGCGCGCGGTCTATGACCTTGAACGACTCGGCGATGAACACGCCCTTTTCCGGTTCGAGGCGGCAGCGCAGCTGCGCCTCGGTGAGACGGGCGTAGACGTCGAGCCTTGCGTCCTCGAAGGTGGAGATGTTGACGACGCTCACTGCCATGGAGAAACCCCTTCCAAAAACAAAACTGGGCGGGCTGCACGAATGCAACCCGCCCAGCATATCACGTAGCTGACGCTGCTTTACGCAGAGTCTTACTCGGCCTCGACAGCCTCGACCTCGGCGGCAGGAGCCTCAGCGGCCTCCTCGGCCTTCTCGGGCTTGGGCTCGAGCGGGGTAACGGGGACCTCGATGCCCAGGGTCTCAGCAGCGGACTTCATGGACAGGGAGACGCGACGACGGTCGAGGTCGATCTCCATGACCTTGACGTGCACGGTCTCGCCGGCCTTGGTGACCTGAGAGGGCTGGTCCACGTGAGCCTTGGCCATCTCGGAGATGTGCACGAGGCCCTCGATGCCGTCGCCAAGCTCCACGAAGACGCCGAAGGGAACAAGCTTGGTGACCTTGCCCTCGACGATGGCGCCCACGGGGTACTTCTTGACCAGGGAACGCCACGGATCCTCGGTGGTCTGCTTGAGGCCCAGGGAGATGCGCTCGCGGTTCATATCGACGTCGAGCACCTCGACCTCGACCTCCTGGCCGACCTTGACGACCTCGGAGGGATGGTTGACGTGGTTCCAGGAGAGCTCGGAGATGTGCACCAGGCCGTCGATGCCGCCCAGGTCCACGAAGGCGCCGAAGTCCACGATGGAGGACACGTTGCCCTTGAGGCGCATGCCGGGCTTGAGCTTGGAGAGGATCTCGGAGCGCTCCTCCTTGCGGGCCTCCTCAAGCACGACGCGACGGGACAGGACGACGTTGTTGCGGTTGCGGTCCATCTCGATGACGCGGGCCTCGATGCGGGTGCCCATGTAGGCGGTGAGGTCCTTCACGCGGCGAAGGTCAACGAGGGAGGCGGGCAGGAAGCCGCGCAGGCCGATGTCGAGGATAAGGCCGCCCTTGACGACCTCGATGACCTCGCCCTCGACGTTCTGACCGGCGTTGAACATCTCCTCGATGCGGTTCCAGGAGCGCTCGTACTCGGCGCGCTTCTTGGACAGAATCAGACGGCCGTCCTTGTCCTCCTTGGTGAGGACCAGGGCCTCGATCTCGTCGCCCATGGAGACGATGGTGCTGGGGTCGGCGTCCTTGCGGATGGAAAGCTCGCGCACGGGGATGACACCCTCGGACTTGTAGCCGATGTCCAGCAGGACCTCGTCATAACCGATCTTCACGACGGTGCCGTTGACCATGTCGCCTTCGTCGAAGTCGATGATGGTGTTGTCGACGAGGTTGTTCATCTCGTTCTCGTCAACGACATCAAGGGAGAAGATCGAAGGATTCTTAAGCTCGCTCAAGGGTGGATCCCTTCCAAACCATGACCGGACCAGCCCTGGGAACCCCGCGCGAGCTTGCCTCGCGAACCCGGCTCCCGGCCCTTCCGGCCAAAATCGTCAAGGCACGTGCCCCATGCACATGCGTCGATAAAGATACGACAATTTCAAGGTAAAACACATCAGGACTTCTAGGCTTCTTCAAAAGCAATAAAATCCCCCACATACGTCCCAATCCATTGCGCACGAGGGAGTAAAAACCAATGAACATCGTCTATGCCGACGGTTCTGTGGCCGAGTGCCCCGCAGAGTCTGAGCTGCAGGTCATCCGCCACACCGCCGCCCATATCATGGCGCAGGCCGTGAAGCGCCTCTACCCCCAGGCCGACTTCGGCTACGGCCCGGCCACCGAGAAGGGCTTCTACTACGACATCGACCTGGGCGACACCAAGCTCTCCGACGAGGACTTGCCCGCCATCGAGGCCGAGATGCGCAAGATCGTGAAGGAGAACCTCCCCATCCGCCCCTCCATCCTGCCCCGCCCCGAGGCCATCGCCCTCATGGAGGAGCGCGGCGAGAAGTACAAGGTGGAGCACATCGGCGACCTGCCCGAGGACGCCCAGATCAGCTTCTTCACCCAGGGCGAGTACGTTGACATGTGCACCGGCCCGCACCTTCGCTACACCAAGGCCCTCAAGGCCTTCAAGCTGCTCAGCATCTCCGGCGCCTACTGGAAGAACAACGCCGAGAACAAGATGCTCACCCGCATCCACGGCACCGCCTTCGCCACGCAGGCCGAGCTCGACGAGCACCTCAAGAAGCTCGCCGAGGCCGCCGAGCGCGACCACCGCAAGATCGGCCGCGAGATGCACCTGTTCATGACCGACGACCTCGTGGGCAAGGGCCTGCCCATGTTCCTCCCCAACGGCTACGTCGTGTGGCAGCAGCTTGAGAACTACATCAAGGACAAGGAGCTCAAGCTCGGCTACAAGCACGTCATGACCCCGTGCGTGGGCACCGTGGACCTGTACCGCACCTCGGGCCACTGGGACCACTACAAGGAGAACATGTTCCCGGCCATGGAGATGGAGGGCGAGAGCTTCGTCCTGCGTCCCATGAACTGCCCGCACCACATGATGATCTACGCCAACCAGCCCCACTCCTACAAGGACCTGCCCATCCGCCTGGCCGAGATCGCCCATGACTTCCGCTACGAGGCCAGCGGCACCCTCAAGGGCATCGAGCGCGGCCGCCACTTCTGCCAGAACGACTCGCACATCTTCGTGACGCCCGAGCAGATCAAGGGCGAGGTCGCCGGCGTGTGCAACCTCATCTTCGACGTCTACAAGGACTTCGGCATCACCGACTACCGCTGCGTCCTGTCGCTGCGCGACCCGGCCGACAAGCACAAGTACCACCAGGACGACGAGATGTGGGAGAAGGCCGAGGGCGCCCTTCGCGAGGTGCTCACGAGCCTGGGCATCGACTTCACCGAGGAGATCGGCGAGGCGGCCTTCTACGGCCCCAAGCTCGACGTGAACGTGCAGCCGGCCGTGGGCAACGAGTACACGCTGTCCACCTGCCAGCTCGACTTCTGCCTGCCGGCCAAGTTCGACCTCAAGTACGTCGACAGCGACGGCTCCGAGAAGACCCCCGTGGTGCTGCACCGCGCCATCCTGGGCTCGCTCGACCGCTTCATGGCCTACCTCATCGAGGAGACCAAGGGCCGCTTCCCCGTGTGGCTCGCCCCGCTGCAGGTCAAGGTGCTCCCCATCTCGGAGAAGACCCACGACTACGCGCGCGGCGTCTACGAGCGCCTCATGGGCATGGGCGTGCGCGCCGAGCTCGACGACCGCTCTGAGACCATCGGCTACAAGATCCGCGAGGCCCGCCAGGTGGACCGCGCCCCCTACATGCTCGTCATCGGCGAGAAGGAGGTCGAGGCCGGCGTGGTGGCCGTGCGCGACCGCGCCACGGACAAGACCGAGACCATGACGCTCGACGAGTTCTGCGCCAAGGTTGCCGACGAGATCGCACGTCGCGCCTAACAGGCCTGCAAGCGCGCGCAGGCAGCTGCGAGCCGCCAAGGCTTGAGTGTTTCACAAAAGGGCGAGAGGGCCGCGCGACCCCTCGCCCTTTTTGCTGGGCAAGCAACGGAGCTGGCAGCAAACGAAAAGAGCCCCTTGCGGGGCTCTTTCAGCAAGACATATGGGAGACGCGCCGTACCTTAGCGCACATGGGTGCGGCAGTAGGGGCAGACCTGCCAGTCGGCGTCAAGCGGGCGGTGGCAGTTCGGGCAGACGTTGCGGACCTGCGTGTCACAGATGGGGCACACGATGAAGTCGCGGTCGATGTGGGCGTTGCAAGTGGGGCAGGTGCCGTAGTGCTGCAGCTCGTGCTCGCGCAGGGCGATCTCGAGCTCCTGCTCGTCGCGGTCGAGCGCGTAGGAGGCAGGACGGAGCACCAGGTAGGCCACGAGGCCCACGAGCGGCACGATGGAGACGATGCCCCACGCCCACCAGGCCGCCGACCCACGGGCACGGGCGTCCTTGATGACGTAGAGGATGGAGAGCAGGTACAGGAAGACGATGATCACGCCGATGAGCGTGAGGACCATCTGGACCTGCGGGGTGAACAGGATATTGACGAGTTCAGACATCAGCGTTCCTTTCGAAAGACACTGATAGGAGATTGTAGCAAAAGCTAGCCCAAGAGCGCGGCTATCTCCCCTATCAGGGTAATCGTGCCGCACGCGATAAAGGATTCTCCACACAATGCGTCAAGCGCACGTGCGGCCTGGGCGTACACGCCGCACGGGGCGACACCGCACAGCGCCTCGATCTCGGCGGC
This sequence comes from Acutalibacteraceae bacterium, assembly GCA_963619535.1. Lineage (GTDB taxonomy): Bacteria > Actinomycetota > Coriobacteriia > Coriobacteriales > UMGS124 > UMGS124. The sequence continues at coordinate 89,042 of CAVEWV010000001.1, forward strand.
AAGCTCCTCGGCGGGCAGCGCCCGGGGCGAGTCGCTCTGCGTCACCGCGACGCGCTCGAAGAGCGGCACGATGCGGCTCACGATGCCGGCATGGTCCTTGTCGGCAAGGGCGCCGATAAGCAGGCACGGGCGGCTTGCCTTGTCCGGGAACGCCGAGACGACCTGGGCGCAGAAGGCCTCGGCCGACTGCGGGTTATGGCAGGCGTCCACGATGGCGAGGGGCTCCTGGCGCAGCACCTGGAAGCGGCCCGGGATGGGACAGGCCAGGACTGCCGCGCGGGCGGCCTCGAGCTTGAGCGGGCGGCCCATCACCGCGGTCGCAAGCGCCAGGGCGCACGCGACGTTCTGCGGCTGGTAGATGGGGCCGGCAACCTCCATGCAAGGATAGTCGGCCTCAACGCAGCCCTCGTCGGGCAGGTCGATGCACAGCTCCACGTCGAAGACGTGCGTCGATGTGCCGCCGCGCTCATCGTGAAGGCGGAACATGGCGAAATCGCACTCGTCGGCGAGCGCGTCCGTCCAAGCGTCGCTCGCCTGCGCGGCGTCGCACACCACGCACGGACGCACGTCGGCGCTCTCACAGCGTCCCAGGATGACCTCGCGGGCGCCCGGGTCGGTGAGGGCCGCGGTGCCCAGGACCACGGGGTTGCCGGGGTGGATGACGGCGGCCTTCTCGGCGGCGATCTTGGCAAGCGTGTCGCCCAGGATGGCGGTGTGGTCAAGGCCGATGCCGGTGAGGGCGCATGCGCTCGTGGCCACGGCGCTCGTGGCATCCCAGCGGCCGCCCAGGCCCACCTCGAGCACGGCGACCTGGACGCCGGCAAGGGCGTACATCACGAGGGCCGCCGCCGTGAGGAGCTCGAACTCCGTGATGCCCTGGCCCGCCAGGGCCGCGTCGCGGGCGCACAGGCGCTCCCAAGCCTTGAGCGCATGGCTCACCCCGAGGGCGAAGAGCTCCTCGTCCACCGGCGCGCCGTCGATCTCGACGCGCTCGGTGTAGCTCACGAGGTGGGGGCTCGTGTACAGGCCGACCTTCTTGCCTTGGGAGCGCAGCAGGGCCGCCGTGTAGCGCGAGGTGGACGTCTTGCCGTTGGTGCCGGCGACCTGGACGCACTCGAAGCAGTCCTCGGGATTGCCGAGCTCGTCGAGGACGCGGCGGCACGGGGCAAGCGAGGGGTCGATGCCGAAGCGCAGGGAGGCCTCGATGCGCTCGATGGCCTCCCTGAAGCCCAGGCGGTCGCACCCCTCAAGCGTGAAAGGGCTAACCCAGGTCACTGATCTGTGCCTCCAGAACGGCGATGGACTCGTTGAGGGCCTCCTGGCGGGCCTGCTTGGCGGCGATGACCTCCGGGGCGGCCTTGGCGACGAAGCCGGGGTTGGCAAGCGTCTTCTCCACGCCGGCCAGCTCCTTCTTCTGGGCCTCGAGCTGCTTGGTGAGGCGCTGGGCCTCGGCTGCGAGGTCCACGAGGCCGGCCAGGTCGATGAAGATCTCGAGCCCGGCGTCGACGGTCATGACCGAGCCGGAAGGCTTCACGACCTCGGGGCCCACCGTGAGGGCGGAGAGCCTGCCCATCTCGCAGACCGTGTTGAGCTGGGCCTGCAGGCGGGCGGCGTCCTCGGCGGCGGCGCGCACGCTCACCGCGAGCTCCTGGCGGGGCGAGATGGCGTAGCGGGCGCGGGTGGAGCGGGCGGCGCCCACCACGGCGCGCAGCAGCTCGAAGGAGCGCTCGGCCTCCTCGTCGATGAGGCCCTCGTAGTCGGCGGCGCAGGGCCACGACGCGCTGATGAGCATCTCGGAGGTCTCGCCGGCCGCGTGGGGAAGCTGGCGCCAGATGAACTCGGTGACGAAGGGCATCACCGGGTGCAGCAGGCGAAGGGCCGCGTCGAGGACGAAGAGCAGGTTGGAGAGGACCTGCTGGCGAGCGGGGCCCTCCTCGCGCATCGGCGCCTTGCAGCACTCGATGTACCAGTCGCACAGCTCGTTCCAGAAGAAGGAGTACAGGGCGCGGGAGTAGTCGGCGAAGAGGTACTGGTCGAGCATCGCGGGGACGTCGCGCACGAGCTTGCCCAGGCGCGAGAAGACCCAGGCGTCGGCGTTGGTGAGGGCGCGGGGCTCGACGCGCTCGAAGCCCTCGTAAATGTTGGAGAGCACGAAGCGGCTCGCGTTGTAGATCTTCGTGACGAAGGCCTTGGCCGCCTCGGTGCGGGCAGACCCCTGGAACTCCTTGGTCTTCTTGTCGATGTCGGCGTCGAAGCGCACGTCCTGGTTGGTGGTGACCAAGCCCAGCAGGCCGAAGCGCATGGCGTCGGCGCCGTACATGCGCATGAGGTCCATCGGGTCAACGCCGTTGCCCTTGGACTTGGACATGCGGCTGCCGTCCTTGGCCAGGATGGTGGGGTAGATCACCACGTCGTGGAAGGGGACCTGCTTGGTGAAGTACAGCGAGCTCATGACCATGCGCGCCACCCACAGCGCGATGATGTCGCGGGCGGTGACGAGGGCGGCCGTGGGGTGATGGCCCTCAAGCTGCTCGGGGTGCGCCGGCCAGCCCTGCGTGGCGAAGGTCCACAGCTGGCTGGAGAACCAGGTGTCCAGGACGTTCTCGTCCTGATGCACGTGATGGCCGCCGCACGTGGGGCACACGTCGGTGTCCTGCATGCAGGCGTCCTCCCAGCCGCAGTCCTCGCAGTAGAACACGGGGATGCGGTGGCCCCACCACAGCTGGCGCGAGATGCACCAGTCCTTGAGGTTCTCCATCCAGGTGAGGTAGGTCTGGGTCCAACGCGCCGGGTGGAACGTGACCTCGCCGGACTTCACGACGTCGGTGGCCGGCCCCTTGAGCCTGTCGACGGCCACGAACCACTGCTCGGAGAGCCAGGGCTCCAGGGCGGCGTCGCAGCGGTAGCAGTGCATGACGGAGTGGTTGATGTCGTCGATGTGGTCGAGCAGGCCGTGCTCCTCGAACCACGCCACGACGGCGGCGCGGGCCTCGTCGCGGTTCATGCCGGAGAACTGCCCGTAGCCCTCCACCACGACGGCATGCTCGTCGAAGATGTTGATCTGGGGCAGGTCGTGGGACTGGCCCATGGCGTAGTCGTTGGGGTCGTGGGCCGGGGTGACCTTCACGAAGCCCGAGCCGAAGTCGGCATCGACGTGGTAGTCGGCGAAGATCGGGATCTCGCGGTCCACGATGGGGAGCTTGACCGTCTTGCCGATGAACTTGGCCTTCTCGGGATCGGAGGGGCTCACGGCCACGCCGGTGTCGCCCAGCATCGTCTCGGGACGCGTGGTGGCCACGACGATGTACTCGACGCCATCCACCGGCTCGGTGAGCGGGTAGCGCAGGTGCCACAGGTGCGAGTCCTCGTCCTTGTACTCGGCCTCGTCGTCGGAGATGGCGGTGGTGCAGTTGGGGCACCAGTTCACGATGCGCTTGCCGCGGTAGATGAGGCCGTCGTGGTACCAGTCGCAGAAGACCTTGCGCACGGCGGTCGCGTACTCGGGGTCCATCGTGAACTTCTCGTCGTCGAAGTCCACCGAGCAGCCCATGCGCTTGATCTGCTCGACGATGATGCCGCCGTACTCATGCGTCCAGTCCCAGCAGGCGTCGATGAACTTCTCGCGGCCGATCTCCAGGCGGGAGACGCCCTCGGACTTGAGCTTCTTGTCCACCTTGGTCTGCGTGGCGATGCCGGCATGGTCGGTGCCGAGGATCCAGCGGGTGGAGACGCCCTTCATGCGGTTGTAGCGGATGATGGTGTCCTGGATGGTGTCGTCCAGGGCATGGCCCATGTGGAGCATGCCCGTGACGTTGGGAGGCGGGATGGTGACGGTGCAGTCGCCCACGCCCTTGGAGCGCTTGTAGGCACCGGCCTGCATCCACATCTCGATGAGCTGGGGCTCCACCTCTTGCGGGTCGTAGTTCTTGGGCATCTCTTCCACGATGGCTCCTTAACGCGATAAAGCGGACGGTGTGCTGGGATACAGAAAACGGCCCGGGAGCAGGTGCGCCTCCCGGGCCGTGAATGTGGCGTGCCTACAGCAGGGAGGCCTCGCCGCAGGGCAGCTCGGCTCGGACGAGCGTGGGGGTGTCGGTGCCCTCGACGCTCTCCTTGGTCACGATGACCTTGACGACGTCCTTCTCGCTGGGCAGGTCGTACATGGTCTGCTGAAGCACGTTCTCGCAGATGGCGCGCAGGCCTCGGGCGCCAGTGTTCTGCTCGACGGCCTTGTGCGCGATGGCATGCAGGGCCTCGTCGGTGAACTCGAGCTCGGCGTCCTCCATGCGGAACATGCGCTGATACTGCTTGACCAGGGCGTTCTTGGGCTGGGTGAGGATGGGGATGAGGTCGTCCTCGGACAGCCCACGCGTCTGCGTGATGACGGGGACGCGGCCCACGAACTCGGGGATCATGCCGAACTTGTGCAGGTCCTCGGGAAGCACGTGGCTCAGCAGCTCGTCGTAGTTCTGGTTGGCCTTGTCGGCCAGCTCGGAGTTGAAGCCCACGCCGCGCTTGCCGATGCGCTCGGCCACGATCTGGTCGAGGCCCACGAACGCGCCGCCCAGGATGAACAGGATGTTCGTGGTGTCGATGGGGATGAGCTCCTGCTGGGGGTGCTTGCGGCCGCCCTGGGGCGGGACGTTGGCCACCGTGCCCTCGAGAATCTTGAGGAGGGCCTGCTGCACGCCCTCGCCCGAGACGTCGCGGGTGATGGAGAGGTTCTCGGCCTTCTTGGCGATCTTGTCGATCTCGTCGATGTAGATGATGCCGAGCTGGGCCTTCTCGACGTTGCCCTCGCTTGCGGTGATGAGCTTGAGCAGGATGTTCTCCACGTCCTCGCCCACGTAGCCGGCCTCGGTGAGGCTCGTGGCGTCGGCGATGGCGAACGGCACGCGCAGGAAGCGCGCGAGCGTCTGGGCGAGGAGCGTCTTGCCGGTGCCGGTGGGGCCGAGCACGAGGATGTTGCTCTTCGAAAGCTCGGTCTCGCCGTCGTCGGCCTTCTCGCCTGCGGCGATGCGGCGGTAGTGGTTGTACACCGCCACGCTCATCGCGCGCTTGGCGTTGTCCTGGCCGATGACGTACTGGGACAGCTCGTCAAAGATCTGGTGGGGCGTGGGGAGGTTGGCCAGGTCGATGCCGTCCTGGAACTCCAGGTCGCCGTCCTCCTGTATGGCCAGCATCTCGGAGCACGACTCGATGCACTCGTCGCAGATGCATACGCCGTTGGGGCTGGAGATGAAACGCACGACCTCCTCGCGCGAACGGCCGCAGAAGGCGCAGTGCATATCGTTGGGGTAAGTGGTATCCATGCGGCTGTTAGGCCTCAACCTTCGTCTCGGAAAGCGTGGAGCGGTCGACGATGACCTTGTCGACGAGGCCGTATGCAAGGGCGTCCTCGGCCGTCATGTAGTTGTCGCGCTCGGTGTCGCGCTCGATGACCTCGAGGGGCTGGCCGGTGTTGGCGGCGAGGATGCCGTTCAGGCGGTCGCGCGTCTTGCGCATGAAGTCGGCGACGATCTGAATCTCGGTCTGCTGGCCCTTGGCGCCGCCGGAGGGCTGGTGGATGAGCACCATGGAGTTCGGCAGGCAGTAGCGCTTGCCCTTGGCGCCGGCGCTCAGCAGCACGGCGCCCATGGAGGCGCACTCGCCCAGGCAGATGGTGGACACGTCGCACTTGATGTAGTTCATCGTGTCCAGGATGGCCAGGCCGGCCGTCACGGAGCCGCCCGGGGAGTTGATGTACAGCGAGATGTCCTTCTCGGAATCCTGGCTCTCAAGGTGCAGGAGCTGGGCGATCACGAGGTTGGCGCTGACATCGGTGACCTCCTCGCCCAGAAAGACGATGCGGTCGTTGAGCAGGCGCGAGAAGATGTCGTAGCTGCGCTCGCCACGAGGGGACTGCTCGATGACATAGGGAACCAGCGAGGCGCTGGGGCTCTGCACATAAGCCATGTCGCGCTCCTCCAATGGATTCGAAGCCTAAAGATACATAGATACATGTAAGGGAGAAGGCCCGAAGGCCCCCTCCCTCAGGAACTCACAGACTAGAGGGCAGGGACTTACTCAGCCTTGTCCTCGGTGGCCTCCGCATCGGCAGCCTTCTTGGTGGTGCGCTTGCGGGTGGTCTTCTTGGGGGCCTCGGCGGCCTCCTCACCAGCAGCGGCCTCCTCGTCGGCCTTCTTGGCGGTGCGCTTGCGGGTGGTCTTCTTGGGGGCCTCGGCGGCCTCCTCGGCGGCGGGCTGCTCGGGCTCGTCGGAGACGGTCACCACAGCCGAGCCCAGGAGCCAGTCGATGGCCTTGTTGCGGCGGATGGAGACACGGATGGCAGGCAGGCGGCCGTCGGCCTCGAACTCGGCCTTGGAAGCCTCCCAATCGGGCACGCCGGCCTTCTTGAACTCCTCGTCGACCTCCTCGTCGCTGGCCTCGAGGCCCTGCTCGCGCACGAGGGCGTCGAGGGCGAGGGACTCACGGGCGATGTCGGTGGCCTGATGCTGCAGGTCGGCCATGAACTGCTGCTGGGAGATGCCGTTGGCGGCGAGCCAGCTGTCCAGGTTGGTGCCCTGGTTGCCGAGCTGCATCAGGAAGTTCTGGCCGAGCTCCTGGAAGATGGTCTGCGTGTAGGCGGGGGTGGGCTCGCCCTCGAGACGCTCGGCAAGCTTGCCGGTGACGCGGTTCTCCTTGAGCTGGGGGATGGCCTGCTTCTTCTGCTGGCCGATCTCCTTGGCGATGGCGGCACGCATGGCCTCGACGTCGTCGAAGCCGAAGTTGTTCTTCGCGAACTCGTCGGTCAGCTCGGGCAGGACGTGCTCGACCAGGCGGTTGACGGTGACCTCGGCCTTGGCGACCTTGGCCTCGGGGGCCTCCTCGCCCTCGGCGACGGGGGCCTGGGGCAGCTCGAACTCGACGGTCTTGGTGTCCTTGACGTTCATGCCGATGAGGCCGTTGTCAAAGCCCTCGGGCATCTGGCCCTGGCCGAGGTGGTACAGGCGGTTCTCGAAGTTGACCTTCTCGAGGTTGTCCTGGCCGGCGACCTTGATGTACACGAAGTCGCCCGCCTCGACGGCGCGGCCCTCGATGTCCTCGTACTTGCCCAGGTAGCCGCGGAAGGTGTCGATCTGAGCGGTGATCTCGGCCTCGGTGGCCTCCTCGGAGGGAAGCGTGATCTCGACCGGCTCGTAGGAGCTCAGGGTGAGCTCGGGGCGCACGGTGTAGCGGACCTTGAAGGCGAAGTCGCTGCCAGCCTGGACGGGCTGGATGTCGGTGAAGTTGGGGTCGCCGATGGCCACGATGTCCTCGGCCTCAAGAACCTTGGGCGCAGCCTCGTTGACGACGGCCTCGGTGGCCTGGGCCAGGACGGCGTCCTTGCCGATGTTGTTGTCGATCACGGGACGAGGGGCCTTGCCAGGGCGGAAGCCCGGGAAGCGGTACTTCGCGGCCAGGTCCTTGTACGTGTCGGCAATGGCCTTGTCCACAGCCTTGGCGTCAACGGTGACGCTGACCTCGACCACATTGTTCTCAAGACGCTCTGCCGAAGTTTGCAACGTTCCTCCAACTGGTAAAAACCGGGTGCATTGCTGCACGAACGAATGGTGCGGGCGAAAGGAATCGAACCTTCACGGGTTGTGCCCACTGGAACCTAAATCCAGCGCGTCTGCCAGTTCCGCCACGCCCGCCTAGACGAAAAACCATAGTAGTCTAGCAGAAGTCGCCCGCAGGGCAAACGACGAAAATCAACTCGCGTAATTGCCACCAATGGCCCCAAACGGCCGTCCGGGGGCCGCCAAGGCGCGCGGGCGACCGAAGCAGCGGGCCCATGCGCGGGCTAGCGGCCGCTGAACGAGTACCCCATCCCCCAGGCCGTCTTGAGATAGCGCGGCTTTGCGGGGTTGGGCTCGATCTTCTCGCGTATCTTGCGGACGTAGACGGCGATCGAGATGGCGTCGCCCAGGTACTCCTTTCCCCAGACCGCCTCGATAAGCTCCTCCTTGCTCATGACGGTGTCGGGCTTGGCCGCGAGCGTGTAGAGGATCTGGAACTCCTTGGGCGTGAGCTGGACGCTAGCGCCGGACAGGCTGAGCGTCTGGCGCACGGAGTCGAACTCGAAGTCGCCCACACGCAGCGGCTCGGGGCCGGGCGCGGGGGCCGCAGGGGCCGCGGCGCGCTGGCGGCGGCGCTGGAGGGCGTCGAGCCGCATGAGCAGCTCCTCGCCCTCGAACGGCTTGACGAGGTAGTCGTCGGCCCCGCGGCTGAACGCCTCGCGCTTGTCGGGCACCGTGGACTTGGCCGAGAGGAAGATGACCGGGACGTCGGGGTCGTGGGCCCTGAGCGCCTCGCACACCTGGTAGCCGTCCAGGCCGGGCATCATGATGTCCAGCAGGGCGACGTCGGGGGAAAACTCCCGAAACGCCTGCAGCGCGTCGCGGGAGTTGGCCACCCCCAAGAACTCATGGCCCGCGCCTGCGCACACGGACTGGACGAGCACGTGAAAGCTCGGCTCGTCGTCGACCAGCATGACCCTCATCACATCTCCTCCTCGACGATTTTGACGGGAAGCTCCACTGTAAAGGTGCTCCCCTGCCCAACGACGCTGTGCACCTCGACCGTGCCCCCCATGAGCTCGCACAGCTCCCTCACAAGCGAAAGCCCCAGGCCCGACCCGCCGTACTTGCGCGAGATGGACTGGTCGGCCTGGCGGAACCGCTCGAATATGACCTGCAGGTCCCGCTCGGGGATGCCGATGCCGTCGTCGCTCACCTGGATGCGCAGGCGCCCGGAACCTTCCGGCAGGCCGATGGCGAGCTCGACGTGGCCGCCCACATCGCAGAACTTGACGGCGTTGCCCACGAGGTTCATGACGACCTTGTGCAAGACGTTGGGGTCGCTCACGATGAGCGGCATGTCGTCGGCCACGTCGATGCGCCATGAGATTGACTTCTCCTGCGCCAGGGGGCGGGCGATGGCGTCCACCGAGTTGACGAGGTCGTACACGTCGCACTCGACCTCGTCGACGCTGAACCTGCGCGCCTCGATGCTCGCCGCGTCGAGGGTGTTGTTGATGGTGAGCAGCAGCGACTTGGCGCTGCGCTTGATGCCCTCCACAAGCTCCACGCCGCGCTCGTCGGCCAGGCGCCCCTCACGCAGGCAGACGTCGGCATAGGCGCTGATGGAGGCCAGCGGCGTGCGCAGCTCGTGGCTCATGGTGGACAGGAAGGTCGTCTTGTACTCGACCTCCTCCTTGAGGCGGCGGTTGGCCTGCTCCAAGTCGCGGGTCCGCTCAGCCACCCGGCTCTCCAGCTCGTCGTGGGAGGCCTTGAGCTGGGCCTCCATGCTCGAGAGAGTCGCCTTGAGGCTCGCGACCTCGCCGAAGGCCACGCCGCTGCCCAGCCGGCCGCCCAGCCGGCCCTCGCCCACCTGCTCGGCGGCGCGGGAAAGCTGCTCCAACGGGCGGCTCACGAGCTTGTGCAGGGCGACGACGATGCACACGACCAGCTCGACCGCCAAGATGACGAAGAGGCCCGCCATGAGCGCGAACGCGTCGGAATGGCCCTCGACATAGTTGGAGAGCGGGATCACCACACTGACGGCGCCCCCCAGGTCGGGGTAGGCCGCCACATAACGGTAGCTCACCTCGCCTTGGTAGGCGGCAACGCTGAAGTACTCCCCGCAGCCCGACTTGAACGCCGACAAGGCGCTCGCCTCATAGGAGTCCGGGGATGACTGGGCCTGGGGCGTCATGTCGATGAGGTGCACGCAGGCCTCGCCGCCGCCGGAAAGGGACGAGCTGGCGAGGCTCGCGGCCTCAAACCCGCTCTGGCGCCAGAAGGCCGCCACCTGGCGGGCCACTGTGCGCGATTCCGACAGCGCCGCCTGCTGGTTGGCCCGGTCGGTATGCTCGGCGAACACGACGGCGTAGGCGCCCAGGGTGAACAGCAGCAACGCCAGGACCGCCACGACGAGCATAGTGGAGAGCTTGCCGGAGCCGTGCGACGGTGCGGCCTGGGGGCCGCGGGCGCCCTCGTTCGCACTGTTGTCCATGGGGCCTCCCGCAACGTCACGGACGGGCAGATACGGAAGAACCCGCCCGCCCGGGCACTCCGGGCAAGAGACGGGTTCTGGAAAAGCAGATGGCGCCCCAAGTAGGACTCGAACCTACAACAACCGGATTAGAAGGCCGGGACTCTATCCATTGAGCTATTGAGGCGCGTGTGGCCCGCCGAGTGCGGGCCACGTGATTCTAGCAGACGCGCGGGGCCGACAGGCCGAGAAACGCCGACACTACCTTTTGCGCAAGCCGCGCGTCCCAAGCGAGGGTCGCACGGGCCGTGCGGAAGCACGGCTAACCCTGGGGCGAGCCGTCGAACAGGTTGCGGTATTGCAGGATGGCGTACTCGTCGTAGACGTCCTTTATGGGGCTGTCCTGGGCGTTCCAGAACCAGGTGCGGTCGGAGTCGCAATAGCCGTTGAGGTTGGTGACGGGCATGTACTCCATGAGGTAGAGCCGCGCCTTCTGGAGGTCGGACAGGGGCAGGCCCAGCTGCCAGACGGCCTCGGCGCCCAGATAGTTGACGCTCAGGTCGAACTCGGACATCTCGGCGTCCTGGGGCTCAAGGTCGAAGTTGGCCCAGACGAAGTACTGGGTGGAGAAGCGCTGCTGCACGCCCTCGATCTCGTAGGCGCCCTCGCCCAGGGACGCCTCGCTCAGCTCGTCGTTGAAGCCGGGCTGATGGTCGCCGAAAAACACAACGACCACCTTGCGGTCGAGCTGGGAGAGCTGCGAGAGGAACCATTCCAGGTCCTGCTGGGCGGCGTCCATGACGCTCAGGTACTCGCTCATGCCCTCGACGGTGCGGCCCGCCACCGTGACCGAGTCGTAGGGGTAGGCGTCGAGCTCGCCGGTGAGGTAGCCGCCGTGGCCCATGTAGGTGACGTCGAACACGAACTGGGGTCCGTCTTGGTCGAGCTGGTCGAGAACGGCCTGGTACGTGGCGGAGTCACGGACCTTGCCGCGCAGGGTCTCGGCGCCCTCGAAGGCGTTGTCGGCGCTGATGAACTGGTCGAAGCCGAGCTGGGAGTACACGACGTCGCGCCTCCAGTTGGAGGCGGCGCAGGGGTGGATGGCCGTCGTGGCGTAGCCCAGGTGGGAGAACAGGCTCGGCAGGGCCTGGACGCCCCTGAGGTCGTAGAACATGTACGGGTAGACGCCGCCGCCCACCATGCCCAGGCTCGAGCCGCTCAGGAACTCGAACTCCGTGTTGCAGGTTCCGCCGCCCCGGGCGCTCACATAGAGCGTGCCCTTCTGGGCCACGTCGAGCGTGTTGACGTAGGTCGTGCCCGCATAGCCCTCGACGGCATCGTACATGGACAGATCGCTGAACGACTCGTTCATGATGCACACGACGCTGGGGGCCTCGTCGTCGCCCGACTGGGCGAGGTACTCCTGCATCGTCTGGGGATAGCCGGGATGGGCCTCGTCCCATCGCGCCGCGAGGTCGGCCACAAGCTCGTCGGCCGCAGACGTGGAGTAGCCCTGGGGGGCGTCGGGGCGGATCTCCTGGAGCCGCTGCAGGAAGCACGGCACGGCGCCGTAGGTCATGTACGACGACTCGTTGCTCCACACGTCGACCTGGATGTCGCAGTCCTTCTCGATGTCGGTCGTGGCATACCAATGCGCAAGGCCGAAGAGCACGGCCAGGCCGGCCACGACGTTGACCGCCACGCGCACGCGGGTGAGGCCCGGGTTGGGCAGGCAGACGAGAAAGGCGCTGAAGGCAAGGAAGACGGCAAGGCTCACAAGGGCCGAGTCGTGGAACACCGCGGCGTACCCGCCGGCCACTTGGGCGGCCGTGGAGAGCGCCATGAGGTCGGAGGGCAGAATCGTGGTGCCCTTGAACAGCATGAGAAAGTAATCGGCCAGGCCCACCAGAAGGCAGGCCGCCAAGGCGACGATGAGGCCGAACATGCGGCGCTGGGCAAACAGCCACACCGCGAGCACGAAGGCCCCGATTAGGGCCACGTTGAGCGCGAGGTAGTTGAGGCCCATGCTGAAGAGCCCCGTGCTGTAGGGGAACTCGACGAGGAACACGCCCAGGAAAAGCGCCAGGACGACCGCGACCGGCCGCAGCTTGGTGGCATGGCAGGCAAGCGCGCGGCGCAGCGCCGGGGCGAACAGGACGCATCCCGCAAGGGCCTGGAACGCCAGCGCCACCAGCCCCGCGCCCGTGCCCGACTCGCTCTGGGCCCCGCCGAAGACGGCGAACATCGTCCAAGCGAAGAAGGCCAGCTCGAGGACGGCGGCGCCGACGATGGAGCGGCACGTGCACGCCTGCTGCCAGGCAGTCTCCAGATAGCGCAGCGCCCCGATAAGGGCAAGGACGCAGGCGAGATAGGCAAAGGCGCTGAACAGCATGGGACTCCTTGCGGGCAACAAAAAGCGGACCCGCCATAAGCCGGCGAATCCGCTGAGAATGCTATGGAGCGGCGGACGGGACTCGAACCCGCAACAATCAGCTTGGAAGGCTGACGCTCTACCAATTGAACTACCGCCGCGTGGTCGGGGCGACTGGATTCGAACCAGCGACATCGTGCACCCAAAGCACGCGCGCTACCAGACTGCGCCACGCCCCGGGAACAAACGAACACAGCCACACGTGAACTCGGGAAGTCTAGCCTTATCCCCTGGCCTTGTCAAGAAGAGCGCGGGCATGCTCCATAGTTGCCGCATCTTCGTCGCCGGAAAGCAGGCGCGCCACCTCCCGCACGCGCTCCTCGCCCTCCACCGCGCGCAGAAGCGTCTTGGGGATCGAGCCCTGAGGCCCCTCGTCCTTGGAGACGACGTAATGGCGCTGCGCCACCACCGCCAGCTGGGCCAGGTGCGTCACGACGATGACCTGGCGCGTGTCGGCGAGCTCGGCGATCACCTGGGCGATGGCACGGGCCGTGGAGCCGCCCACCCCGGTGTCTATCTCGTCGAATATGAGCGTCTCCACGTCGTCGTGGGCCCCCAGGACGACCTTTATCGAGAGCATGACGCGGCTCAGCTCGCCGCCTGACGCGATTTTTGCGAGCGGCCGGGGCTGCATCGAGGCGCCCGGCCGATAGAGGAACTCCACGGCGTCGGCGCCACGCGAGCCCCACTGCGCACGGTCGAGGGCGCTGACGGCCACGTCAAGCTGGGCGCTACCCATCTCAAGGCGCGACATCTGAGCGTTGACCTGGGAGGCGAAGAGCGGCGCGCCCTTGCGCCGGGCGCGGCTGAGCGCCTCGGCCGCGTCCACGAGCACGGACTCGGCGGCGTCGAGCTGGGCCTGGGCGCGTTGCAGGACGTCCTGCGTGTCGTCGGCGGCCAGCACCACCCGGCGCGCGCGCTCGTAGCGCTCGAGCACGTCGGCCATGGTGGGGCCGAAGGAGCGCATGAGGCCCATGAGCTCGCCCATGCGCTGCTGGGCGCAGGCAAGCTCGCCCTCGTCGAAGTCGACGGCGTCACGGTAGCGGCGAATCTGACGGGCGGCGTCCTCCACCGGGAAGATCGCCTCACGCAGCGAGGAGCAGAGCCCCTCGAGCTCCTCGTCGAAGCGGGCCGCGCCCTCAAGGGCCACGAGGGCCGTGTTGAGCGCATCGAGCGCGCCCTGCTCGTCGGAGATGGCGGCACGCGCCTGCTCGCAGGCCTCAAGGAGCGCCTCGGCATGCTCCATCTTGGGCAGGCTCCGCTGGAGCTCCTCGTACTCGTCGGCCCCCGGCCTCACCTCCTCGAAGCGCTGCATGCAGAAGCGCGCCTCGTCGAGCGCCTGGGCGCTCTGGTGGCAGTCAGCATACGCCGCGTCGTAGGCCTTCTGGGCCTGGGCGCGCCCCTGCCATGCCTGCCTGTAGGCCTCGAAGGCCCCGGCGACCTCCTCGCGGAGCCACGCGTCGAGCAGGGCGAGGTGGTTTGCCTGGCTGAGGAGCTTCTGGTGGTCGTGCTGGCCGCACAAATCGACGTTTGCTCCCACGGTCTGGGCAAGCTGGCCGACCGTGGCCAGGGAGCCGTCCAGGCTGCAGCGCGAGCGCCCCTCGCTGGAGACACGCCTGCTCACGACGTGGCCGTCGGGGAACTCTTCGGCGTCGTGGGCGCTGCTGACGCATGCCTCCACGAAAAGGGAGTCGCTGCCCTGCCGCACCTGAGAGGCCTCGGCGCGCTCCCCTATCAGGAGCTTTATGGCGCTCAGCAGGGCCGACTTGCCCGCGCCCGTCTCGCCGGTGAGCACCGTGAGGCCCGCGGCCGGGCAGATGGTTGCATCCTCGATGAGGGCGAGGTCTTTGACGTGGAGCTCTTCGATCACGGCAACCCCCTAGACGATGTTTTTCGCTAACGCACCTTGCCGTAGAAGACGCGCGAGACGGACTCGAAGAATGCCTGGTCGCGGGCGCTGAGCAACAGGATGTCGTAATCGGCGCGCGCGACGGTGAGGTGCACGGGGACAAGGCCCTCGATGGGCGACTCCCCGTCGATGAAGACGCACGGGTCGTTCGAGCGCTCCGAGGCGACGCGCAGCTCCACCACGTCGGAGGGCGAGGTGATGAAGGCGCGGGCGGTGATGGTGTGCGGGGCGATGGGCACGCACACGAGGCCCGAGAAGTCGGGCGAGACGATGGGGCCGCCGGCCGACAGCGCGTATCCCGTCGAGCCCGTGGCGGTGGAGACCACGAAGCCGTCGCCGCGCAGGCGGTCGATGTGCACGCCGTTGGCCGAGACGTCGAACTCCACCATGCGCCCCGAGGCGCCGCGCGCAAGAACCGCCTCGTTGACGGCCGTGAAGCGGCGCACGTCCTCGCGGCCCTGGGAGTCGGTGCCCACGACCTCCACGGACAGGGCCGCGCGGCGCGTCACGTGCAGCTCCTGGGCCAGGGCCTGCCCCACGAGCTGGAACATGTCGGCCTGGTCGAGGTTGGCGTCGGCCGTGAGGAAGCCCAGGTGGCCGAACGACAGCCCCAGGATGGGAATCTCCGACGACCCCACGAGGTGGGCCGCCCGCAGGAGGGTCCCGTCGCCGCCCAGGGAGACGACGAGCGAGACGCCCTCAAGGCACGCGGCGCAATCGCTGCCGAAGTGGGGCGGATGGACGACGTCTATTCCCTGCTCGTCGAGCCAACCCTCAAGTCTCACGGAAGCCTCTACAGATGCCTCGTAAAGCTCGTTGGGCACCAGCATGACGCGAATCACAGCGTCTCATTCCTTTCAGACGTACCCCACGCGCGCTCTACCAGGGATTTCACATCTATATCCCGCGAGGCAGCCTGCATGGAGGCCAAGACGAAGTACTCGATGTTGCCCTTGGCGCCGTGGATGGGCGAGACGCACGCGTCCGTCACGAACATCCCTGCACCGTTCAGGCCGGCAATGACGCGCTCAAGAACCTCAACGTGAACTTGAGGGTCACGGACGATACCGCCCTCTCCCACCGCGCTGCTCGCCGCCTCGAACTGCGGCTTGACGAGCGTGCAGAACTTGCCGGCCGCGCCCAGCAGCGCCATGACCGAGGGCAGGATGGCGGCCACCGACGTGAAGGAGACGTCGGCCACGGCAAGGTCGAACGGCGCCCCGAGGGCGTCGGGGTCGGCCTCACAGATGTTGGTGCGCTCGAAGAGGGAGACGCGCTTGTCGCCGCGCAGGCCCCAGTCGAACTGGCCGTAGCCAACGTCGACGCTGCAGACGTGCGCCGCCCCCCGCTTGAGGAGGCAGTCGGTGAAACCGCCCGTGGAGCAGCCCACATCGACGCAGCGAAGCCCCCGCACGTCCATCGCAAACGAGCTGAGCGCCCCCTCGAGCTTGAGGCCGCCGCGGCTCACGTACGTGCCCAGGCCCAGCGCGCTGCTCTTGCGCGACCCCTTGAGGTGCAGGGGTGTCCCGACCGCGACCTGCTGGCCGGGCTTCGTGAGGCGCTCGCCGCCCGAGGAGACCAGGCCGGCCATGACGGCACGGCCCGCCGCGGCCGCATCAGAAAAATAACCTTGCTCCACCAGCTCGACGTCAAGTCGACGCTTAGGCACGCGAGCCATCGGCACCCTCTTCGACGTCGCCCTCATCCACGCAAGCCCCATGGCCCACCTCGGCAAGCCGAGCCGCCACGCTGCGCGCTATGCCCTGCGCGTCGAGGCCCAGGCTTGCGAAGAGCTCCGCCACACCGCCATGGCCCACAAAGGCATCGGGCAGCCCCAGGCGCAGGACGTCGGCCTTGCGGCCCGCAGGCAGGGATGCCATGCACTCAAGCACGGCCGACCCAAAGCCGCCGGACAGCGTGCCGTCCTCCACGGTGACGACGAGGGCGCTGCGGGCCGCCTGCGCGACGGCATCCTCGTCGAGCGGCTTCACCCAGCGCATGTCATACACGCGCGCCGAGACGCCTTGCGCACCGAGCAGCTCGGCGGCCTGCGTGGCGCTGTACACCATGCGTCCCACGGCAAGGAAGCAGACGTCCGGCACGGCCGCCTCGGAAAGCCCCTCGGGCTCGAAGACCACGCGCGCCTGCTGGGGCATGGCGGACACGTCGGCAGGCACCTCGACCCCCATGGCCGCACCGCGGGGGAAGCGGATGGCATAGGGGCCCACGCCTGCCAGGGCCGCCCTCAAGGCAGCCGCGAGCTCGGCCTCGTCGGAAGGCGCGGCGATGCGGATGTTGGGAAGCGTGCGCAGGTAGGCCAGGTCGAAGGCGCCATGGTGGGTGGACCCGTCCTCGCCCACGAGGCCCGCCCGGTCCACAGCGAACACGACGTGCAGGCCCTGCAGGCACACGTTGGTGGCGATCTCGTCGTAGGCGCGCTGCAAAAACGTGGAGTAGATGGCGACCACCGGCAGACGACCGCCGATGGCAAGGCCGCTGGCCATGGTGACGGCGCACTCCTCGGCGATCCCGACGTCGAAGAAGCGCTCGGGGAACACGCGGGCGAAGGCGTCAAGGCCGGTGCCGGCCGGCATGGCGGCCGTGATGGCCACGATGCGCTCGTCCTTCTCCGCCTCGGCGATGAGGCGCTTCGAGAAGACCGACGTGAACGACGGGGCGGCGCCTGGCTTCTTGACGATCGCGCCCGTCTGGATGTCGAACGGGGCGACGCCGTGGAAGGCCTCGGGGTTCTCCTGGGCGGGCAGGTAGCCCAGGCCCTTCTTCGTCACGGCATGGATGACGACCGGCTTGCCCATGGCAAGCGAGCGCTCCAGGGCCTCCTGCATGAGCGCGGCGTCGTTTCCGTCGATCGGCCCCAGGTAGGTGAAGCCGATGTCCTCGAAGAGCATCCCGGGGATGAAGAAGTGCTTCGTGGCCTCCTTGGCGCGCTCGCCCAGGCGCATGAGGACGTCGCCCACCTTGCTGGAGCGCGAGATGCCCTCCTCCACCGAGTCGCGCAGGTTGTTGTACCCACGGCTCGTGCGGATGCCGGCGAGATAGGCCGAGAACGCCCCCACGGAACGCGAGATGGACATCTCGTTGTCGTTGAGGATGATGACGAACCGGCCGAACTGCTGCTGGCCGATGTAGTTGAGCGCCTCGTAGGCCAGGCCGCCGGCGATGGAGGCGTCTCCCACGACGGTGACGATGTTGGTGTCGAGGCCCTCCAGGTCGCGCGCCAGGGCAAGGCCGAGCGCCGTGGGGAGCGCGTCGGAGGCGTGCCCGGCGTCGTGGACGTCGTAGGGGCTCTCCTTGCGGCGCGTGAAGCCCGAGACGCCGTCTATCTTGCGCAGCCGCTTGAAGCCCTCGCGGCGGCCCGTGAGCAGCTTATGGGCATAGGCCTGATGGCCCACGTCGAAAAGCAGCTTGTCCTGGGGCAGGTTGAGGACGCGGTGGGCCGCAAGGATGATCTCGACCGCACCGAGAGACGACGCGAGATGGCCGCCGTTTGCCGAGGTGGACGCGATCATCTCGTCGCGCAGCTCCTGGGCAAGCTGGGCAAGCTCGTCTTGCGACAGGTCTGCCAGGTCTTCGGGTGTCTGAATGCCGTCGAGGATAGATGCCACGGGTCGCCTTTTCGTCAGGCCGAGGCCCCATCGGGCGCGGAGGTCTCCCCCACGCCCGGCTCGGCGGTGTCGACTTGCTCAACTGCCTCCATGCTCAGGCGCAACGCCTCGTCGAGGAGGTCAAGGCTGCGCTCGATGGAGGCATCCTTGGATTTTACGGTGTTGACTATCTCGTCAAGGCGCGAGACGACGTCAGCGTAACGCCCCTCGCTACTCAACGACGCCCTCCGCGCCGGCCTTCTCGGCGACGTGCGCCTCATCGTCGGCAGGCGCCTCGTCGCACTCCTCGGCGTCGTCCTCGACGGGCTGGAGGTACTCGTAGTCCTCGCGGTCGGCCTCGATCTCGCCGGCGCCGAAGTCCTCGTCGTCCATCACGGGGTGCTGGGCCGCCTTGAGCTCGGCCACCTGGTTGGCGAGCACGGCGAGGCTGGCCGTGGGCTGCTCGTCCTTGAGGCGGGCGATGTTGCCCAGGATGCCGTTCACGAAGTTGGACGAGTCGTCGCCGCCGTAGACCTTGGAGATCTCCACAGCCTCGGAGATGGCCACCGAGGTGGGGGTGTCGTCCTGCATGAACATCTCGAAGAGCGCCACGGCCATGATGGTACGGTCGACGATAGGCATGCGCGCATAGCTCCAGCAGGTGGAGATGTTGTCGAGCATGCGCTCGATAGCGAGGCGGTTGACGGCGACGCCGCGGGCAAGCTCCTCGGCGAACGGGTCGATGGGGCCGTTCTCGAGGGCGTACTCGCCCTGACGCAGCACGTCGAAGACGTCCTGACTCAGCACCTGGGACTGGAAGAGAAGCTGGATGGCCTGGACACGTGCACGGGTGCGGCCGACGTTCTTAAACAATGCTACCTACTCCTTCGGGAAGAGAAGCGAATCGATGTACACGTTGACGGCGGCGGCCTCCATGCCGACCTGCGAGGAGAGCGAGGTGGCCACCGCATCGCGCACATCCTGGGCAAGGGCGGTGAAGGGATAGCCGAACAGGACGCTCAGGTGGACGGTGACGTCGAGCTTGGCGTCGACCACCTTGACCGTGACGGCGGGCACGGCCGTGTCGGCCTTCTTCTGCGAGAAGAAGGAGAAGAGGCCGTTCAAGTCGGTGGGCTGGCCCACTGCGGCCACGCCGTCGACCTTCTCGGCTGCAAGGCGAACAATGGTCTCGACGACCTCCGGGGCCACGACCAGATCGTTCACGCGGATTTCCTCGTCCATGACCTGCTCCCTTTCATAACAAAGTCGCCCGCCTGTTGCCAAGCGGGCGACTGGTCTGACAACCATGACGCATTCGGCAATGGGTCGATTATAGCCGTATCCCCGTGCCGATGACTTGAGACGCCGACGTTACTTGAGCCCTCTACTTCAGGAAATCAGGCAGATAGGTCTCGATGAAGTCGGTGTAGACCGTGCCCTCCTTGAAGGCAGGCTCGGCGATGGCGGCCAGATGGAAGGGAATCGTGGTCTTGATGCCCTCGATCTGGAACTCCTGGAGCGCACGCTTGGCACGCGCCAGGGCCTCGTCGCGGTCGCGGCCCCACACGATGAGCTTGGCCACGAGCGAGTCGTAGGTGGGCGGGATCTTGTAGCCCTGGTAGGCGTGCGTGTCGATGCGCACGCCGGGGCCGCCGGGCAGTACGAGCTTCGTGATGGTGCCCGGGCAGGGGCGGAAGCCATGGTCGGGGTCCTCGGCGTTGATGCGGAACTCGAAGGCATGGCCGCAGGGGCTGTAGGGGGCGTTGCCCGCGATGCTCATGGGCTCGCCGGCGGCGATGCGGATCTGCTCCTTCACCAGGTCGGTGAGGGTGATTTGCTCGGTCACGGGGTGCTCGACCTGGATGCGGGTGTTCATCTCCATGAAGTAGAAGCGCCCGTCGGAGTCGAGCAGGAACTCGATGGTGCCGGCGTTGGTGTAGCCCACCTCGCGCACCGCGCGCACGGCGGCCTCGCCCATCTCCTGGCGAAGCTCAGGGGTGAGCGCAGGCGAAGGCGCCTCCTCGATGAGCTTCTGGTGGCGGCGCTGCACGGAGCAGTCGCGCTCGCACAGGTGGATGGCGTTGCCGAAGTTGTCGGCGAGCACCTGCACCTCGACGTGACGGGGGTGCTGCACGAGGCGCTCCATGTACACGGCGTCGTTGCCGAAGGCCACGCGGGCCTCGGAGCGGGCCGTGGTGTAGGCCTTCTCGAGCTCCTCGGCGCTCCAGGCCTCACGCATGCCCTTGCCGCCGCCGCCGGCGGAGGCCTTCACGAGCAGCGGGTAGCCGATCTCGTCGGCCACCTTCATGGCGTCCTCGAGCGTCTCCACCTCGCCGGCGCTGCCGGGCACGCAGGGCACGCCTGCGGCGATCATGGTCTGCTTGGCGTTGGACTTCTCGCCCATGCGGTCGATGACGTCGGCGGAGGGGCCGATGAACACGAGGTCGTTGTCGGCGCAGGCGCGGGCGAAGTCGGAGTTCTCCGACAGGAAGCCGTAGCCGGGGTGCACGGCCTGGCAGCCGCGCGAGGTGGCCGCACCGATGATGGCGGCGAAGTTCAGGTAGCTCTTGGCGCTGGGGGCCGGGCCGATGCAGACGGCGATGTCGGCCTCCTGCACGGCGCGGGTGTCCTTGTCGGCCTGGGAGTAGGCCACGACGGACTCTACGCCCAGCTCGCGCAGGGCGCGCACGACGCGCAGCGCGATCTCGCCCCTGTTGGCGACCAGTACGCGTGAGAACATCGGCTACTCACCAATCTTCGCGGTGTCGGCGGACGAGGTGACGGGCTCGACGTAGAAGAGCGGCTGGTCGAACTCGACGGGGTCGGCGTTGGAGACGCAGACCTCGCGCACGACGCACATGGCCTCGGCGCAGATCTCGTTCATGAGCTTCATGGCCTCGACGATGCACAGGGTGGAGCCGGCCATGACCTCGTCGCCCACCTTGACGAAGGCGGGGTCCTCGGGCGAGGGGGCGGCGTAGAAGGTGCCCACCATCGGGCTCTTCACGGCGACCCAGGACGCCGGGCGGCTCGAGCCGGCCGCCGGTGCGACAGCGGGAGCGGCGGCGGGGGCTGCGGCGGCCACAGGGGCAGCCGCGACGGCGACGGCGCCGGCGGCAGCGGCGACCTCGGGCTTGCGCAGCGTGATCTCGCTGCCGGCCTCCTTGATGGTGATCTCGCCGATACCCGACTCCTCGACGGCGCGAATCAGCTCGCGAATCTGGTTGATGTCCACGTAGTCCTCCTCCTTGGTAGCGCTGCTGTCTTGTGCATAAAGGAACTCGACCTTGTCCGAGGCGCGGTGCTTGGAAAGGAACGCCTTGGCCTCGTTGGGGAAGAGGGCGTACATGAGCACGTCCTCGTCGTTCTTGGCGAGGGCCCCCAGCTCTGCCTTGCAGTCCTCGAAGGTCTGCGTGGCCATGGTCGAGGGGGGCACGTCGGCCGGAAGGATGTCGGCGGCGTCGACCACGCGGGCCAGGATGTCCTGGTCGATGGGGCCGGGCGCCTTGCCGTACTTGCCGCACAGGTAGTCCTTCATCTCGCTGGACACCACGCTCCAGCGCTTGCCGGTGAGCACGTTGAACACGGCCTGGGTGCCGACGATCTGGCTCATGGGCGTGACGAGGGGCGGGTAGCCCACCTCGGCGCGCACGCGGGGGATCTCCTCCACCACGTCGGCCAGACGGTCCTCGGCGTGCTGGATGCCCAGCTGGCTCACGAGGTTGCTCATCATGCCGCCGGGAATCTGGTGCTTGTAGACCTGCATGTGGATGAGGGTGGAGATGCCGCGCTTGTAGTGGCTGCGCTGGCGCACCTGCTCCCAGTACTCGGCGATCTCGAAGAGCAGGTCGAGGTCGATCTCGGTGTCGTAGCCAGACTCCTTGAAGGCGGCGACGATCATCTCGACGGCCGGCTGGGAGTTGCCGAAGGCAAGGGGGGCGCTGGCGGTGTCGACGATGTCGGCGCCGGCCTCGGCTCCCTTGATGTAGTTGGCGGGCGCCATGCCGCCGACGTAGTGGCAGTGCAGGTGGATCGGAAGGCCCGTGGCCTCCTTGAGGGCGCGCACCAGGCGGTCGGTGCGGTAGGGCGTGAGCAGGCCGGCCATGTCCTTCACGCAGATGGAGTCGGCGCCGAGCTCCTTGAGGGCGCAGGCGTAATCGACATAGCTGTCGAGCGTGTGCACCGGGCTCGTGGTGTAGGAGATGGCGGGCTCGAAGTGGGCGCCGCAGGCCTTGACGGCGGCCGCGCAGTCGCGGACGTTGCGGATGTCGTTCAGGGCGTCGAAGGTACGGAAGACGTCGACGCCGTTCTTGTGGGCCGCGGCGATGAAGCGGTTCACGATGTCGGTGGAGTAGTGGTGGTAGCCCACGAGGTTCTGCCCGCGGATGAGCATGGACAGGGGCGTGTTGGGCGTGCACTTCTTGATGGCGCGCAGGCGCTCCCAGGGGTTCTCATCGAGGAAGCGCAGGCAGGTGTCGAACGTGGCGCCGCCCCAGGCCTCGATGGCCCAGTAGCCGACCTTGTCCATCTTCGGGAGGATGGGGAGCATGTCGCCAATCGGCATCCTCGTCGCCCAGAGGGACTGCTGACCATCGCGGATGGTCGTGTCCATGATCTTCAGTGGCTTCAACGGCGTACCTCCTGAATACGTGCCATCGATAGGGCCTGGCCCCTGCGGGCCGTCGACAAAAAACCGCCCCTAAGGGCGGGGTAATACAGTATACGCACCGAATGTTTCGAATTGTTTCCAACTGGTCAGCGGCGCGCTTTAAGCTTTGAAAAGACCTTCGTGGAGTGGCTCTTCACAAAGGAAATAAATTTGCCCTCCATGTAGGTGAGGCCCACGAGGCCCTTGCGCATGGGCCAGAGCATGAGCGCCATCATCTTGGAACGCGGGCGGGTGAGCGAAAGCGCCGTCTTGGCCTGGGGCGAGCCGATCATCTTGGCGATCTGGGCGCGGCGCTCGGCACGGGGCAGCTTGCAGTCGGAGCAGGTGACGTTTTCCACGCAGCCCACGAGGCGCTCGGAGTAGCGGCGGTAGATCATCTCCATGCTGTCGGGGTCGTCGATGCCCCAGTGGCGGTAGAGGTCGAGCATCCAGGCGTGCTCGTCCTCGCGCTTCTCGTACATGCCCTCGCGCCAACGTGCCGTCTCGGACTCGGCGCGGGCGCGGATGAAGTGGTAGTAGGGCCTCTCCGTCACGCCCACGCGCTGCACGTCGCGCAGCACCGACAAAACGAAGGGGAAGTCGTCCCAGAACGTCAGCGGGAAGCGCAGGTTGTGCTCCTCGATGTAGCTGCGCAGGTACAGCTTGTTCCAAGGCGGGTAGAACTGGTTCTTGTCGAAGAGGCGATAGGCCTTCTTGTGGAAGTCCTCGGCGCTTTCGAACACCTCGCTGGGCACCTGCAGCACCTGGCGGAAGCAGTCCGTCTCGGCGTCGTCGCAGTAGGTGTCGATGTAGAAGCCCGACACCACGAGCTCCAGGGAGTTGTCGTGGCCGAGCTTGTAGAGGTCCTCGAGCATGGACGGCTCGGCCCAGTCGTCGGCGTCCACGAAGCACAGGTACTCGCCGCGGGCCCGCTCGATGGCGCGGTTGCGGGCGGCGGGGGCGCCGGCGTTCTCCTGGTGGATGACCGTCATGCGCACGTCGCGCGTGGCATACAGGTCCAGGATGCGCCCCGAGTCGTCGGGCGAGCCGTCGTCGACGCAGATGAGCTCGATGTCGCGCAGGGTCTGGCCCAGGATGCTCTCCACGGCACGGCCCACGTACTTCTCAACGCCCCAGACGGGCATGATGACACTGACTTTAGGTTGACCCATGATGACCGCTTATCCGTTGTTGATGACGATGTTGCCGACCCAGTCGCGCTGCGGGTCGCCGTTCTCGTCGTACTGGGTTCCCTGCGGGTTGCCGTTGGCGTCGAGCAGGGCGTTTCCGTTCTCGTCGTACTGCGTGCCCACCGGGTAGCCGTTGGCGTCGTAGTGCTGGCCGTAGAACACGAGGTAGCCGTTCTCGTCGAAGTAGAGCTGGTTGGCCTCGATGTTGACGTAGACGGCGCCCTGGGGGTTGCCGCGCTCGTCGAGCAGGGGGTTGCCGTTCTCGTCGTACTGCGTGCCGTAGTAGTTGCCGTTGGCGTCGTACTTGATGTTGCCCAGGTGCAGCTCCAGGGCCGCCTGGTAGGTGGAGCTCGAGGCCTGCCTCATGAGCACGTCGCCGGCGCCCAGGTCGGTGGTGGGCACGGTGAACTCGTTGATGCTGGAGTAGCCGATGGAGCGGATGGAGGAGCAGAACCCCTGCAGGCCCTGCGCCGAGAGGTTCGTGCGCACGCGGCCCAGCAGGGCCGACTCATCGAAGATCGAGGCGTCGTCGGAGGCCCCCGTCATGTAGGCGCAGATCTTGTCGTACTCGGCCTGGTCGCAGCACACCACGTTGTAGAGGCGCACGCCGAGCTCGTCGATGATGGACTGCAGGGTGCGCGTGATGCTCTGCGTCTCCTTGAGCGTCTTGTCCAGGCTGTAGTAGTTCTTGGAGTACGAGCTGTACGGCGTGACGTAGAGGTCGTGCGGCACGTTGATGCGCACCGCGGTGGTGACCCCCTTGTCGCAGCGGTACATCACCACGCTCGACAGGTCGCCGATCTGGCTCTCGTCGGTGGTGGTTGAGGTGACGAGGAAGACGGTGTAGTAGCCGCCGTCGCGCGCAGGCGTGAGCGAGAGCGCCCCGTCGTAGCCCGTGGTGCCGATGAGCTGCTCCTGGGCGTACCCCGTGGAGGTGGCGTTGGCGTGCGCGTAGGCGAAGGCGCCGCCGCCCGCCAGGACGACGAGCACCACGAGGGGCGCGAGCAGGTTGAAGAGCTTGTGCGAGGGGGGCGCGACGAACTGCTCGTCGCCGCTTGAGAACTCGAACTTGCGGCTGCCCATGGCGGTGCCCAGGCGGGGCTGCCGGCCGTCGGCGCGCATGATGCGGCGGGGTCCCCCCTTGATGACGACGGGCCCGCGTGGCTTGGTGGGCCTCGCGGCGGCCCCAGCCGTGCTGGGAAGCTCGGACATGGCGATGGTGGAATCCTCGTCGACCGAAGAGGAGGAGGCGCCAGCCGCAGGCGATGCGGCCTGGAGGAACGCGCCGGTGCTGCCGGGCTGGGGCGCAGGTTGCGCGCCCGCCTTGGAGGCCGGCGGCTCCGAGGTGCCCATCAACTTGAGGAACTCGAGCGTGCCTCCGCTCGAGAAGATGTCGTCCTGCGCCATGCAGACTCGCTTTCATGCGACCTATACGGGACATGCGTCCAATCAAGTGGTCGATTCTAGCAGCAAGAACGCCTGCGGGCCGACGAGGGCCCGCAGGCGTGAAGGCAACGTGTGCGCTTGGTGGGCTGAATGTGTGCAAGCCGCGCGTGCGACTACATGCCCCTGACGGTGCCGCCCGTGGCGCGGCAGGTCTTCTCCACCACGCGCTTGTGGACGGCCTCGGCCTCCTCGGAGGTCATGGTGCGGCCCTCGGCGCGGTAGGCCAGGGCGAACGCCATGGACTTCTTGCCCACGCCCACGCGCACCGGGTCGCGGTAGACGTCGAAGAGGCGCAGGCTCTCGAGGTTCTTGCCGGCGGCACTCGTCATGACCTGCTCCAGGCGCTCGCAGGTGACGTCCTCGTCGACGGTGATGGCCAGGTCCATGGTGACGGCGGGCAGCGTGGGAACGTCCTTGTAGACGATCTTGGTGCTGGCGAGCTTGAGGAGCTGCTCCAGGTCGAGCTCGAAGGCCACGACGGGCGCCTCGACCTCGAAGTTGGCAAGCGAGCGGGGGTGCAGCTCGCCCACCCAGCCCAGCACGGCGCCGCCCGCGAGCACCTCGGCCACGCGGCCGGGCTGCGCGAAGGCGTAGGCGGCGGGGTCGGCCGCGCGCCAGCGGATCTTCTCGATGCGCAGCGCGTCGAGCAGGCGCTCCACGACGCCCTTGCCGTCGAAGAAGTCGAGCATCGGGTGCGCGGCGTTCCAGGCGTCCTCGTCCCACTTGCCGGCAAGCACGCCGGCCACGTAGCGGCGCTCCTTGGGCTGGGCCTTGCCGGGGCGGCCGAAGTAGACGCGGCCCGTCTCATAGAGGGCGACGTTCTTGACGCCGCGGTTGTGGTTGTTGGCGACGCTGCGCAGAAGGCCGGGAATGAGGCTGCGGCGCATGACCGTCCAGTCGCTGGACATGGGGCGCATGAGGCGCACGGGGATGCCGCGGCCCTCCTCGCTCATGCCCAGGCGCTCCAGGTCGTCGGCGGCCACGAAGTTGTAGTTGATGGCCTCGTTGAGGCCGCAGGCGCGAAGCTCCACGCCCACCTTGCGCAGCAGGCGCTGCTCGTCGGTCAGGCCGCCGCGATGGTTGCGGGCGGCGGGAAGCGTGGCCTCGATGCTGCCCTCGCCCCACAGGCGCACGACCTCCTCGTAGAGGTCGATCTCGCGGGGAAGGTCGGGGCGGAAGCTCGGGGTCACCACCGACAGCTCGCCGGGCTCGGCGTCGCTGACCTCGCAGCCCAGGCGCTCCAGGGAGGTGCGGATGAACTCGTCGGTGATGGGGGCGCCCATCATGGCGCGCAGACGCTCGCAGCGAAGCGTCAGCGCGGCCTGCTCGCGCGGGGCGGGATAGACGTCCACGGCGCCCGTGGCCACCGTGCCGCCGCACACCTGGGCGAAGAGGGCCGCGGCCAGGTCGGCCACCTGGGCGCACCCCTCGGCGTCGACGATGCGCTCGTAGCGCATGGCGGCCTCGGAGAAGAGCTGGAGGTTGCGGCTCGTGCGCGAGATGTGGCCGTTGGAGAACGCGGCGCTCTCGAGCAGCACGTCCACCGTGGTGTCGTCGATCTCGGAGTCCAGGCCGCCCATGACGCCGGCCAGGCCCACGGGCGTGACGCCGTTGTCGGTGATGAGCGCCATGTCGCTCGTGAGCTCGCGCTCCTTGCCGTCGAGCGTGGTGAGCTTCTCGCCGTCGCGGGCGGCCCTCACCACGATGTGGGCCACGCCGTCGGCGTCCTTGGTGAGCTTGCCCAGGTCGAAGGCGTGCAGGGGCTGGCCCGTGAGGTACATCACGTAGTTGGTGACGTCAACCACGTTGTTGATGGAGCGGGTGCCCGCCGCGACGACGCGCTTGGCGAGCCAGTCGGGGCTGGGGCCGATCTTCACGCCGGAGATGACGCGGGCCACGTAGCGCTGGCACAGCTCCGGGTCGTCGATGCGCACGTCCACCTTGGAGCGCACGTCGGGGCCCTCCTCGACGAGCTCGTGGTACTCGTAGGCCACCTCGCGGCCCAGGACGGCGCCGGTCTCGCGGGCCATGCCCCACATCGACAGGCAGTCGGGGCGGTTGGGCGTGATCTCGCAGTCGAGCACCACGTCGGTGTCGCCGGTGTACTGGCCCAGGGGCATGCCCACGGGCGCGTCGGGCGGCAAGATCCAGATGCCGGAGTGGTCCGAGCCCATGCCCAGCTCGCGCTTGGAGCAGTTCATGCCGCACGACTCCACGCCGCGCAGCTTGGACTTCTTGATCTTGATGTCGCCGGGCAGCTCGGCGCCCACCATGGCCACCACGATGTGGTCGCCCTCGTTGAAGTTCTGGGCGCCGCACACGATCTGCAGGGGCGCGGGGTTGCCCTGGGCGTCGACGTTGGCGTTGCCGACGCTCACCTTGGTGACCCACATGTGGTCCGAGTCGGGATGGGGCTTCTTCTCAAGCACGACGCCGGTCACGACGTGGTCGAAGCTCGACCCCACCGTCTCGACGGCCTCGACCTCGGTGCCCGTGCGGGTGTACTCCGCCACGAGCTCCTTGGGGTCGTCGGGCAGGTCGACCATCGTGTTGAGCCATTCGTATGAAACGCGCATAGAGGCTGCGCTCCTTTCAGATATGCAACAGCGTTAAGCGGGGCTGAGGTGCGGCCATGCAAGGCGCATGGCGAACGCGGCGTGCCGCGGCGCGAAAGCCGGCGGCAGCGCGTCGGGCGCCGGGCCTCACCCCGTCCGTCCGTAGCGGCAGGACTAGAACTGCTTCAGGAAGCGCATGTCGCCCTCAACGAGCATGCGCAGGTCGGGCAGGTCGTAGCGCAGGCACGCCACGCGCTCCACGCCGATGCCGAACGCGAAGCCCGAGTAGACCTCGGGGTCGATGCCGCTCATGCGCAAGACGTTGGGGTCGACCATGCCGCAGCCCAGGATCTCGAGCCAGCCGGTGTTCTTGCAGAAGCGGCAGCCCTCGCCGTGGCACACGCCGCACGACACGTCCACCTCGCAGGAAGGCTCGGTGAAGGGGAAGAAGTGCGGGCGGTAGCGCGTCTTGCGCTCGGGGCCGAACATGGCGCGGATGAAGGCGTCCAGGGTGCCCTTGAGGTCGCCGAAGGTGATGCCCTTGTCGACGACGAGGCCCTCCACCTGGTGGAACTGCGGCAGGTGGCAGGGGTCGGCCGCGTCGGGGCGGAAGACGTTGCCCGGGCAGATCATGTAGATGGGGGGCTGGCCGGCCTCCATGGCGTGCACCTGCACGCCCGAGGTCTGGGTGCGCAGCAGCACGTTGGACTCGCCGATGACGCCCGTGGTGAGGCCGCCGTCGGCGCCGTCGGACTCGTCGACCACGTAGAACGTGTCGCGCGCCGAGCGGCTGGGGTGGTCGGCGGGGGTGTTGAGGGCGGTGAAGTTGTAGTACTCGGTCTCCACGCGCGGGCCGTCCTCCACCGTGTAGCCGATGCCGGCGAAGAAGTCTTCCATCTCCTCGATGATGGAGGTGATGACGTGCTGGTGGCCGCGCGGCATGGCGCGTCCCGGCAGGGTCACGTCGACGGCCTCGGCGGCCATGCGGGCCTCGAGCTCGGCGGCGGCCAGGGCCTCCTTGCGGGCGGCCAGGGCCTCCTCGAAGCGGTCGCGCACCTCGTTTGCGAGCTTGCCCACCTGGGGGCGCTCCTCGGGGCTCAGCGCGCCCATGCCCTTGAGCACGGCGGTGAGCTCACCCTTCTTGCCGGCCACGGCCACGCGCACCTCGTCGAGGGCCTTGAGGTCGGCGGCAGCCTCGACCTGCGCCAAGGCGCGGGCGGCGATGTCCTGCAGATCGTCGAAAACAGACATGCAGATCCCTTCGTTTCGGGCCAGAAACGAAAAATCCGTCCCTGGCGATGTGTTCGCTCAAGGACGGATTGGACCGCGGTACCACCTTGATTGGCCCGGCGGCTGTCTGCCCGCCGAAGCCCGCTCTTTAGGGCCGAATGACGCCGGCCGGACGGCTTCCCTACTGGGCGCAAGGCCGTTCAGGTCGCAGCTCGTGGAGTGAACTCCCCTACCACATGCGCAGCGGGCTTGCAGCCGGTGACCCGCCTCTCTGAAGCGCACGCGACGGCAAGGGACCTCTCCGTCATCGCTTGTGCGGGTAAGGGTAGCGCAAGGACGGGCATCGCAGGGGCGCAAAGGGCAAAAACGCAAACATTAGATATCGTGCGTCATACAGAGCGGCCCCCGCTACCAGGCAGCTCAAGCCTGACACCGGGGGCCGATGAGAACAGTTACCTTCTAATTACTTGCTGGCCTGGGCAATGCAGTCCTCAACCGCGTTCATGATGGCACGGCTGGTCTCAGTGGCGCCGGAAACGGCGTCCACGTCGGCCGACTGCGCGGCAAGAACCTTGAGAGGCATCCACTCGACAGCCCAGCTGCCGATGCCGGCGCTTTCACCGTTGTCGCCCACCGTCACAGCCGTAATCGCCGTGTCGCTGAACGTCACGCGAACAGGCACGTCGCCGGAGTGGCCAGGCTCGGCGGCCTCGTAGTCGCCCGCCGTGTAGGAGCCGGACGCAGAGGCGACGCCCTGCTCGGCAAGCGCGGAGAGGTCTTCCTCCTCCAGCGTGTCGGCAACCGCCTCGTCGGTCCAGGAATCGAGGGCCGCCACGTTGACGCCGGCCTTGCGGCCCCACACCATCGTGCCCAGAATCGACCAGCCGCAGCTGTTATAGAAGGGGGCGGTGTACATGCCGCTCATAATCGCTCCGGCCGCGTACAGACGAGGGATGGGGTTGCCGTTCACGTCGATGACCTGCGTCTCGGCGTCAGTGCGCAGGCCGCCGAAGGATCCCATGGAGAACGGGATGAACGGGAAGGCATAGAACGGGCCCTCCTCGATAGTGCCCATGTCGTCGCTGTCCCACACCGGGCGGCGGCCAAAGTCCTCGTCAAGACCGGCCTGGGCAAAGCCGTTCCAGCGATCCACCGTCGCGCTCAGTCGATCGGCGGGCACGCCGATGAGGTCGGCAAGCTCTTCGATGGTATCGGCCGAGCGGATGAGATCCAGGTACCCAGGCGTCACGGAAACGGTTTGACCCGCCAGTGCGAGCTGGAGGAACACAGAACCGGGGGCATCGCACGTCGCCTGGTCGCAGACAATCCAGAAGTGAGGCTGCGTGGTGTCGGTGTTGCCGCGGCGCATGGCCTCGTTGTAGACGCACTGGTTGAGGTAGCCCCAGCAGGCGTTTTCCTGCGTGAACCTGTCGCCGTTGTCGTTAACGAGGATCGAACCGCTCACATCGCACGTAACGCTCATATACGTGACGTCGACAATGCAGCCCGAGGGGTTGAGGCGCAGGTCGGCGCCGATCTCCTGAGCCATGCGAATGCCGTCGCCCGTATTGGTGGGGCACTGCTGCACCGAGGAGGGGTGGATGTCGCGCTCGTAGCCGAGCACCCAGGCGTTCATGGGATGATACCGCTGGGACATCTCCAGGCTGTTGTCGAACGAAGCCGAGGCGAGAACGACGCCCTTGTTGGCGCGGTAGGCCTTGCCGTCCGTGTCAATAACGCCCGTGACCTCCCCTGCGGCGTTGCGCGTCAGATGGTCTGCCTGCGCCTTGTTCACAAAGCGCACGCCCAGCTCCTCGGCATAGTCCATGAGCAGGACAAAGTGGCCCGTGCGGCCGTTGACGTCATGGTGGGTGCGCGGGGCCCATGCGCTGTAGTCGCCGTCGTACGTCGCAACGGGCTTCATGCTCGAAACCGTGTTGAAGTCGCGACCGAGCTTCTGCATCAGCTCAACCTGCTCGGGGGACTTCTCGCACATCTCCCTCACCATGTCGAGGTCAGCGGTTGCGGCGCTGTGGCCGACCTCGGTCTTGACGAAGTTCTCGACGCTGTCCTCAATGCCCAGGCCTGCCTGGACCTCGGTGCCGCCAGCCATAATCATGCCGCCGGAGCGCACCGTGTCGCCGCCGGGGAAGTCGTTCTTCTCCAGAACAATAACGCTGCAACCGGCCTGGGCAGCCTCGATTGCGGCGCACACGCCCGCGCCGCCGCCACCGACAACCACAACGTCGGCGTCGATGTTCCAGGTCGGCTCCTGATTCGTCGAAGCGGCCGGTGCCTCGTCGGCCCAAGCGGAGCTCGAGATCAGCGAGGCGGCGCCAGCGGTCACGCCCAAGGCTGCACCTGCGGTAATGAGGTTCCTGCGCGTCAATTCAGACATAGATTGTCCCCTTAAATCGATGCTGGTATGAATGGGCTTGCCCTCGACGTCGCATACAACTATACGGTCTTGCGCTGTGCCCGTGAATTGTTGAACGCGCTATACTGCTATTGTCTTTTTGTTAATAGCCGCGCCTTGCATCAAGGGGTGGAGAGTGGCCTATGAACACGCATCAGCTGGAGACATATGTCGCCCTGGCAGAACTTGGCAGCATCAATAAGGCCGCGGAGTTTTTAGGCGCCACTCCCCCGGCGGTAAAACGCCAGCTTGACGCCCTAGAATCCTTTGTCGGCGTGCCATTGGTGTCCCGTTCCCACAGCGGGGCATCGCTCACCGCTGCCGGGCAGGCGTTTCTGCCGCACGCACGCAAGGTTTTAGAGACGCTCGAGGCCGGGGTTTACGCCGCAAACCAGATGCAGGCCTCGCAGCAAAGGCGCATGCGCCTGCTCTATCAAGACAGGCCCGTCAACGAGACGGCCGGCATTTACCGGGAAGCCCTCCGGGCGTTTCAAAAGGCCCATCCCGAAACCGCCATCTCACTTGTCGAGGCGCAGCATTTCTCGCAGGTCGGGCAAGACGACGTCTTCGTCGGGTTCTTCGACGGCACACCAGGCTCAGCACGGGAATTTCACCTAGCCTTTATCCCCCTGTATGTGGCCGTGCCGCCCATGCATCCGCTGTCTTCCCGCACATCGCTCGGCATTGAGGACCTGGCCGACTATCCTCTGCTCAGCATGCCGAGAGAGGCGCTCGCTGAAATAGAGCCGCCGATTCTTCCGACCCTCAGCGCTCGCAAGCTCAGCATCGAGCATATGGACGCCCACCGCTATACCCTGCGCGTCTCAGCCCGGTGCCTGATAGACACAAACGCCCTCGCCCTGGTCATCGGCGTTGACGACAGCCTCGCTTCGACCTTGCAACTAATCCCGCTTGCCGGGTACCGGTACAACTACCGGGTCTACACCAGGATTGACGCAAACCCCGCCGCAGTGGAGTACGCCGAGTTTATCTCATCGTTCTACCAGCAGCATTGCCCTGAGGCATAAAGCAGCGTGCGGCGGCCAAGCAAGAGCCGCAAGGTGGATTCTCTGGGAACGGCCTACAGCGCCTCGGCGGCGTCGATGAGCTCCTCCTGGGAGTGGACGTCGGCCTTCTGGTAGATGTTGCGCATGTGCGTGTGCACGGTGTTCTTGCTCAGCGT
>CAVEWV010000002.1:0-72341 GCA_963619535.1 Acutalibacteraceae bacterium
GCGCGCCAGGTTCCGCCTCACAATTTCCAGGCTGCGATGCCTTGGTAGGTGATGTCTTTGATGCCCAAGAAGCTCTTCAGCCCCAGGGCCACCTCGCCGTCCACCTCAAGGCCGCGCGACAAGAAGAGCTCGCCCACGGGGGCGTCGAAGATGCGCCAGGTACCCTGACCGCGCAGCCTCTCAGCCTCGCCTGACTTGGCAAAGCGCGAGTAGAGCTCGGTGGAGTCGGCACAGCACCCCACGGCGGATATCTCCTCGAACACTATGGCGCAGAAGCCCTTCGCCTGCATGTACTCGATGAGGCGCGGCTCGTAGGTGACGTTCACGTGTACCTCCCGTCGGCATATGTGCGGCCTTGCATGATACGCGACGCGCTGTGTTACATTCGGCACCCGCGCGTCGAAATCCCCGCACGGCGGCACTTTCCCGCCATGCGCACCGACCGCGCGACCCATCCAGCCCACCTGCCCCAGAAGAAGGTGTTCCCAGGGCCGCACGGCCCGCATCGCCATGCACAAGCACTATGAGAAGGTCATCTGCGCCTGCTGTTTTCTGTTCCTCTTCACCAACGTGGGCTTCGCGAGCACCTCGTTCGGCGTCTACCAGCCCTATGTGGCCGAGGCCGTGGGCGACACGGGCGCGTCGCTCGTCCTGGCAAGCCGCACGCTCGCCTCGCTGCTGAGCATGTTCTTCGTCAACCGCTACTACTTCAAGCTGGGATGCCGCAAGGGCGTCTTCGCGGCCACGCTGCTCACCTCGCTGGGATTTGTGCTCTACTCGCAGGCGCACGGGATGGGCGGCTTCTGCGCCGCGGCGGTGCTCACGGGCATGGGTTATGGCCTGGGCGGCATGGTGTGCATGACCACGCTCATCGGCCGCTGGTTCAAGGACAACGTGGGCACGGCCGTGGGCATCGCCACGGCAGGCAGCGGCGTGTCCACCCTCGTGGTGTCGCCCCTGGCCGCCCGCATCATCGAGGCGAGTTCGCTGTCCACGGCCTTCCTGTGCGAGGCGGGCCTTGCGGCCACGCTGGGCGTCGTGGTCTTCCTGCTCGTGCGCGACCGCCCCGAGGACCTGGGCCTTGCCCCCTTCACGCTGCCTGCGGGCAAGGGGGCCGACGACGCGCGCCCGGCCGCGCAGGCCCAGGAGCACCCCGGGGTCGACCTGCCGCGCCGCGCCTACCTCATGATGATGCTGGCCATGGTGTTCATGGGCGTCATCGCGGTGGACGGCTTCAACTACCTCTCCATCCTGCTCACCTCCAACGGGGTGGACAAGATCCACGCCGCCACGCTCATCGCCGTGTCGGGCGGATGCCTCACGGTGTCGAAGACCGTCGTGGGCAAGGTGTTCGACCTCATCGGGGTCTTCCGCGGCTCCGTGGCGTTCTTCGGCATCCTCATCCTGGGCTGCGTCATGTGCTGCCTGGTGGGCACGCGCAACCCCGTCGTGGAGTGGGCGGCGGTCGTCCTGTTCGGCTTCGGCATGTCGCTGGGAACGGTGGGCATCTCCGTGTGGTCGCTGCGCCTGTCGAGCGCCCAGCGCCGCGCCAAGACGATCAAGAACTTCCAGATCGGCTATGCCCTGGGCGGCTTCGTCTTCAACTTCGTGCCCGGCACGCTCATGGACCTGTGCGGCTCGTATGTGGTGAGCTACCTCATCATCCTCGTGCTCGCCCTGGCCTGCGCGGGCATCACCCTCGCGACCTACTGGCGCTACGCGGTGAAGGCGCAGGCCTAGGGCCCAAGCCAGACAACATGTCCAAGCGAACGCGCACAAAAAAGGCCGAGGCCCCCAGGCCCCGGCCTTTTGCTTGATGTTGCTTGACGGCGGGCGCCCCTAGCAGCGGCTCGGCAGCAGCACGCTCGCCTCTCCCAGCACATGGCCCCGGCAGGCGGCCACGAGCTGGTTCGCCCAGAAGGGCGCCGCAAGCTCAGGCTCGCAGTCGAGCGCCACCACGTGCAGCGTGTAGACGTGGTCGGCGTCGGGCGGGCACGGCCCCTCGTAGCCCACGCCGAACTCCGGGTCGCGCTTGGCGGCGCTGTTGTAGCCCTGCACAAGTCCGGGCTGCCCCATGCGCGACACGTCGTCGGCAAACGCGACGTCGCCCGTGACGCCTGTCTGGTAGGCGCACCAGTGCATCCAGGGGAAGCCGCACACCGGCGTGGAGTCCCAGTCCATGAAGATCCACGCCAGCGCCTGGGTGCCCTGGGGCACGTCGCTCACGCTGAACGGGAACGACCTCAGGCACATCCCCGCGCCCTGGTCGGCCGGTGCGCTGTGCTTGCCGTAGGCGTCGGGCAAAAAGCCCTGCTCGTCGAGATGTACAGTTACCTGCATCATTCAAGCCCTCCCCAACAATGGCAAACAGGGAGGCTCTGCGGCGAGGCCATGACGGCAGTGCGTACCGGACGCACACGAGCCTTCATGGAACGCGACCGTAGCGCCTCCCGGGACACGTTACTCCTGCTCGAACGACTCCATCATGGTGGTAATCGCCTCGCCGTACTTCTGGGCGCCGTCCTCGGTGCACCAGACGATGAAGACGCTCAGGGAGTCGTCGGCGGCCGGGGTGACGATGACGACGGCGTACATCGTCCCGTCGGGGTCGACGACCTCGTACGTGGCATAGGTCGAGGTGACATCCTTGCCCGCAACCGTATTGAGGTCGAGCAGCGTGACCTTGGAGTCGGCCGAGTCGCCCGAAGGCATAAGCTCGTTGAAGAGCGCGCCGTAGTCGTCGTCGGTCAGATGGGAGGCGCCATTGGCCACATGGTCCACGGCCTTGATGAGGATGTCGCTCCCCTCGTCCATCCAGGCGTTCTCGTCGCCCTTGTAGGCGCTCATGCCCTCGGGCAGCTCGAAGGTCAGGCCGCACGCGGAGGTCTTGACGCCGCTCTCAGAGGCGACGCTGACGGAGTCGAGGAAGTCACCGAGAGCCTGCGACTCCTCTTTGGAGGTGTTTGCGGTGTCGTAGCCCGCCTGTATGAAGACGAATCCCTCGCCCATGGGCGCATAGGCCTGCACGATGAAGTAGGTGCCCTCGTCGTCGCTGGTCTCGACGCTGAAGCCGTGGAGCTGCACGCCGCCCTTGGACGTATCGGTCCCCAGGTCCTTCACCGTGGACTCGAGGCCCTCGACGCTGCCCTGGGCAAGCTCGGCGAAGTAATCGTCCCAGTCGGCGCCCTCGGGCAGGGCGGCGTCGCGCATGTCGTACACCGAGACCATGCAGGTCTGCGCCTCGTTTGCCGCGATGAGCACCTGCTCGTCGGTGTCGTCCAGCTGGGCGAAGCCCTCCGGGAGGGTGAAGGAGAGACCCGCGAAGGTGACGGTCTCGCCCTGGGAGGCCGCCTCATCGGCGGCGGCGGTATCGGTGGCATCGGCAGCGGCGTCCTGCCCCTGGTCTTGGGCCTGGGCGGCAGTCTGGGCCGCCGCGTCAATCAGACCCCCCAGGGCTGAGGTGCCGGAGGCCGCGAAGGCGGGGGCGGCCAGGCACGTGCCGGCCAGGGCCAGCGACAGGGTTGCGGATGCGACGAGCTTGACAGAGGTGCGCATTGGTCTCCTCCTCGGGGATAAACGCGGGCAAGACAAGCGCCATATACGGACGGCGCCCCGACGGTCCCGCGCACAACAAAAAAGCCCGCAACAGTATAGCTGTTGCGGGCCAAAGGGGCGCTAGCGGATGACGTCGCAGCCCATGTACGGACGCAGGACCTCGGGCACCGTCACCGTGCCGTCGGCGTTCTGGTAGTTCTCCAGGATCGCCGCCATGGTACGCCCGGCGGGAAGGCCGCTGCCGTTGAGCGTGTGCACGAGGCGCGTGCCCTTGAAGGAGGCCGGGTCGGAGTAGCGGATGTTGGCGCGACGGGCCTGGAAGTCGCCGCAGTTGGAGCAGGAGCTGATCTCCTTGTAGGCGTTGTAGCTGGGCAGCCACACCTCAAGGTCGAAGGTCTGGCGGGCGGAGAAGCCCAGGTCGCCACCGCACAGGTTGATGATGCGGTAGGGCAGGCCGAGCTGCTGCAGCACGTACTCGGCCTCCTCCACCATGGCGGCCAGGCACGCGTCGGACTCCTCGGGCTTGGCGAAGTTGACCATCTCGACCTTGTCGAACTGGTGCTGACGGATGATGCCGCGCGTGTCGCGGCCGGCAGAGCCCGCCTCCTCGCGGAAGCAGGGGGTGAAGGCGGTGTAGTGCTTGGGCAGCGCGGCCGCGTCGATGACCTCGTCGCGGTGCAGGTTGGTCAGCACGACCTCGGCCGTGGGGATGAGGTACATGTCCTCGTCCTCGCCGCGCACGTGGTAGAGGTCCTCCTCGAACTTGGGCAGCTGGCCCGTGCCGTAAAGCGTGTCGCGGTTGGCGATGATCGGCATCCAGAACTCCTGGTAGCCGCGGGAAGTGTGCGTGTCGATGAAAAAGTTGATCAGGGCGCGCTCAAGACGGGCGCCCAGGCCGGCGAGCACCGTAAAGCGCGCGCCGGAGAGCTTGACGCCGCGATCGAAGTCGAGGATGCCCAGCTCGGTGCCCAGGTCCCAGTGGGGTTTGGCCTCGACGCCCTCGGCCGCGAAGTCGCGGGGCGTGCCCCAGCGCTTGACCTCGACGTTGAAGGTCTCATCGAGGCCCTCGGGGGCGGCGTCGGCGGGGATGTTGGGGATACGGCTCAGAAGCTCGGTCTCCTGCGCCTCGACGGCGTCGCGGCGGGCGTCGAGCTCGGCGATGGTGTCCTTCATGGAGGCCACCTCGTCGCGCATGGCGGCGGCCTCGTCGGCGCGGCCGGCCTTCATGAGGGCGCCGATCTCCTTGGAGGAGCTGTTTCGCTTGGCCTGGAGCGCCTCGACCTCCTGGATCACCTCGCGACGCTGGGCGTCGAGGGAAAGGAAGAGCTCCCTGTCCCAAGAGCCGTGGCGCTTGGCCATGGCGGCGTCGAGAACCTCGGGGTGCTCGCGAAGCAAGCGAATATCGTGCATGTCGTTCCTCCTGTTGTCAGCGGGCGGCAGACGCCCCCGCAGGGTCGGCGCCAGTTCCGTCCCCCGTGGGGGCGTCGTTGGCCGGGTGTTGCATAATTCCATCATTTTAGCCCCTGAGGGCCGTCAATGTCGGGGTATGCTATCGCACGCATGTATCTACCACAGCTGGAGGAGCAATGGATTTCATTTTGTGGCTGTTCGGTTGGCAGACCGAGTCGGACTTCACCCTCTTCGGCCTGGACAACGGCGTGCCGTTCCTGATTTTCGGCGGCATGATCGCCTTCATCGTCGTCGCCGTGCTCGCCGAGCGCAAGACGCACAAGATGTTCTACAACCACCCCGTCGAGGAGGACGAGGACTGGTGGGAGGACGACAACGACGACTGGGACGACGACGATGACGATGAGGACGACGATGACGAGGACGACGAGCCCGTCAAGCGCCGCAAGTAAGCACGCCGTCTGATACGCAAGCAGCATGCAGCACAAAGGGGAAGATGGAGCCGTGGCACAGGACGCGCCGAACAGCGAGACGCTCGTAGCCGACGTCGAGGAAGAGGAAATCGCGCCGGGCCAGAAGAAGGTCCCCAAGCTCCTCAAGGTGTTCGGCGCCCTGCTGCTTGTCTGGGGCGCGCTCGAGATTCTGCTCATGCTCCTGGGCGCCGTGGGAATATGGGCCCTCTGCACGGGCGAGATCGATATCCAAGACGTCCTGCCCGGCACGAGCATGCAGAAGCCCGAGCTCGTGCTCCTGATCGCCCTCGTTGCGAGCGGATTCGTGCTGGCCGTGCTCGACTTCAGGCTGGGCCTGGGGCTGGTCAAGAACAAGCGTGCCAAGAGCGCCCTCAGGGCACGCGCCATCATGATCCTGCTCGTGGTGCAGCTCGTTCTCAACATCCTGTTTTCGGGCGTGGGGCCCGAGCTCAACCTCCAGGGCATTTCCATCTTGGGCATGATCGGCCTGCAGATCTACCTCGACCCGTCGCTTGCGCAGGAGCGCGAGCTCGACCGCAAGCTGCGCAGGCTCGACGCCCGCTCGCGCGAGGAGGAGCGCCTGGAGCACCTGCGCAAGTACGGCGGCAAGGCCCCCTTCAAGCTGACGTTCTTCAACCTGTTCTGGACCTTCGTCATCTGCTGCGTGCTCGGCGTCATCATCGAGACGATCTACTGCCTGGCAGTTGGCGCCGGCTACATGGACCGCGCGGGCCTGCTTTACGGCCCCTTCTCGCCCATCTACGGATTCGGCGCGGTGCTCATGACCATCGGCCTCAACGGCATCCGCGACAAGAATCCCGTCATCATCTTCATGCTCAGCGCCGTCATCGGCGGGGCGTTCGAGTTTTTGGTGAGCTACCTGCTGGAGATGGCGTTCGGCATCACCGCCTGGGACTACACAGGCAGCTTCCTGTCCATCGATGGCCGCACGAACGGCTTCTACATGTGCGCATGGGGCATTCTGGGCCTGGTATGGGTGAAGCTCCTCATGCCCGCCATCTTCGACCTCGTGCACAAGATTCCCTGGAACTGGCGTTACGGCGTGACCGTCGTGGCCCTGGTGCTGCTGCTCATTGACGGCGGCCTCACGCTCGTGAGCTACGACCGCTGGTTCTCCCGCCAGGTGGGCATTCCCGCCGCCACGGCCGTCGAGCAGTTCTGCGACGACAACTACCCCGACGACTGGATGGCCAACCGCTTCCAGACGATGACGATGGACGCCAGCAAGGCCACCCGCTAGCGGGCAGGGCTGCAGCACAGCGTTTGCGGCGTTGGTCCGGGGCTCATATACCTCCAGCACACTTCGCCCCGGACCGCCTTGCAACCGCAGCACTGCAGCCCTCCCCTTTTTTATCGGGACGCCCGCGCAACACAGCGGCCGGCGTGCCCCTCTTGGGCTGGGGCGCCCTGGTGCGCCGCCCGCAAGGCGCATGGGGGCGCGGCGTGCTTTGCACGTAAACCCCGGCGCAACGCAGCGGAC
This sequence comes from Acutalibacteraceae bacterium, assembly GCA_963619535.1. Taxonomy (GTDB): domain Bacteria; phylum Actinomycetota; class Coriobacteriia; order Coriobacteriales; family UMGS124; genus UMGS124. Next base: position 6,940 of record CAVEWV010000002.1, read on the forward strand.
AGCATGTCCCCCGGCTGGGGCGCCCTGGTGCGCCGTCCGCAAGGCGCATCGGGGCGCAGTGTGCTCCGCACATAAGCCCCGGCGCAACGCAGCGGCCGGCGTGCCTCTTATGCTGGGGCGCCCTGGTGCACCGTCCGCAAGGCGCATGGGCGCGCGGTGTGCTCTGCACATAAGCGCCCATGCAACGCCGCGGCCGGCGTGCCAGGGCGCCCCAGCTAGCAGTCGTAGACGGGTTCGCCCATAATCCTTGTCTCATACAAGTCGCTGTCAAACTCGCTGCGAAAGGCCGTGGTGCGCAAAAGGGAGCGGACTGCCTTGATAAGCGGGGCGGTGCCGGGGGTCTTGAGGATGACGAGGTCGACCGCCTCGGACTGCATGGGGACGAAGGAGAGGTTGCGCAGCTGGCGAGTGGGGCGCTCGCTGGTGAGGGCGACGTTGGCAAGGCCGCGCGACACCATGAGGGCCTGGGCGAGCTCGGAGGCGGCGGGGCGGTCGTAGCCGGCCAGGGAGTCTGGACGGGCCTCGAGGTACTTGAGCTTCTCGTCGAGAAGGACGCGGGCGGAGGCGCCGCGCTCGCGGTTGGCGATCACGATCCCAGGCTTGAGCAGGTCGTTCCATGTGGCGATGCCCAGGGGGTTCAAGTCGGCCACCGTGAACCCCACACGCTGCTTGAAAAGGCGGAACGACACGGCGGGCACACCGGGCAGCATGGTGCGGATGTAAGGCGTGTTGTAGGCGTCCTCGCGCTCGCTCCAGAGGTTGACCACGCAGGCATGGCAGGTGCCGGCATACATGCGGGCCAGGCTCATGTAGGGGTTGGCGTGGGAGCGCAGCACGCGCACACCCAGGCTCGAGAGGTAGTTGGCCAAGACGTCGGCCGCCATGTCCTGCCCGCCGATGACCACCGAGCCCTTTGCCCAGGAGGGAAGCTCGTCGAGGACGTCGGAGGGCATGGGCAGCGTGGCTGTGTCGGCGGAGCTTGCTTGAGACGGGGCGGCAGCGCCCGGTTGCGACTCGGCCTGGGCGATCCCACCCTCAAGGCGGGCGCGCACGTCGTCGTAGCGGAAGCGCATCTGCCGGCCCACGCGGTAGGAGGGCAGCTCGCCTGTGCGCGCAAGCTTGTAGACGGTGTTGCGGCTCAGGTGCAGGATGCGCGTGACGTCCTCCACGCGCAGGGCGTCCCCCTGGGCAAAGCCCAAGTCTGTCGACTCGATATGGCGGGCAGGCACCGACGCGGCAGCCGCCTCATTGCTCTCTTCCATTGTCCTCCCAAGGACCATTGCATGATATGTACGATGTTTCGTACCACTTGGCATCAGTTGATATGCGTTGGTATGAGCATAGCCCAATGCAGCCCGCAAACATGTTGCAAATGCCACAAGCGGTGTATCTTGCTCGGTGCAGTTCTTCGCCAAGGCGAACTGCCCCAAAGGCCGCTGGGCCTCATACAATCACCCTCCCAAGGGACGAAGGCGCGTCTGGGATGCCGGGCGGGCTTTCGTTTTTTATGGCGCGAAACGCTTCGCCGCGCGCGTGTTCAAGTATGCTTGTACGCAGGCGAAACGGGAGGTCGCATGGTCAACGTGCTCATCAGGGTCATACGCGTGCTGCCCATACTGGCGATTGTCGCGGTGGTCGCGGCTGTGGTCTACGGACTGCTCGTGGCGACGAGCACGCGCGAGAAGGCGCGCAAGGTCCTGCTCGGCATGCTCTCCGTCGTCAACGGCGCCCTGGCCGTGGTGTTCGCGCTCATCACGCTCTACGCCCTCTTCGAGAACAACGTCTGGGTCCTCGAGGTGGCCGACGTGAGCGCTGCCCTCTTCGCCATCGTCTTCATCATCGTGAGAATCATCGCCTGGCGCATGCGCTGCCGCGCCGAGGCCCGGAAGGACAAGAAATGACCCAAGGCGCACGGCTCGACCTCGTGCTTGCAAAGCTCGGCAAATGCCCCTCGCGCGAGAAGGCCAAGGCCGCCATCGAGCAGGGGCTCGTCTTTGTGAACGGGTGCGCCTGCACCAAGGCGAGCGCCACGGTGACCCCCGCCGACAAGATCGAGGTGCGCGGAAGCGCCCTGCCCTACGTGGGGCGCGGCGGCCTCAAGCTTGAGCGCGCCTTGGACGTGTGGGGCATCGACCTGGCCGGGCTTCGCTGCGTGGACGCCGGGGCCTCCACGGGCGGCTTCACCGACTGCATGCTCCAGGCGGGGGCGGCCCACGTGTGGTCCATCGACGTGGGGCACGACCAGCTCCACGCAAGCCTGCTGGCCGACGAGCGCGTCACGAGCCTGGAGGGCCTCGACATCCGCGACGCCACCTGCGAGATGCTGGGCGGGCCTGCGGACTTCCTGGGGTCGGACGTGTCGTTCATCTCGCTGGGCAAGGTGCTTCCGAGCCTGGCCGGCCTCATCGGCACGGGGGCGCACGCGGTGCTTCTGGTAAAGCCCCAGTTCGAGGCGGGCCCCGAGCACGTGGGCAAGCGCGGCGTGGTGAAGGACGCGCGCGTGCACGCCCAGGTGGTGAGCCGTGTCGCCAAGCAGGCGCGCCAGGCGGGCTTTGCCGTGCTCGATGTGACGCACTCCCCCATCAAGGGGCCGGAGGGCAACATCGAGTACCTGCTCCATGTGCAGAAAGGCCCCACCGACGCGCCCGTCTGCGTCGATGAGGCCAAGGTCGCCCAAGTCGTGGCCCGGGCGCATTCCCTGCTTGATGCCTAGCTAGCTTTTGAAAAGCCCCGAGATGCCCTCGCCAATCGAGGAGAACGTCTCGTGAATCGCGTTGCCCGCCTCGTCGGCGGCGTCCTTCACGCTCTGGTTGAACTCGGCGATGTCCGAGCCCGCCTTCTCGGCCTTCGCCTTGAGGCCGGCGAGAAGGCCGCCGTCGGAAGCCCCGGTGCCGTCGGAAGCCTCGGTGACGCCGGTATCCGAGAAGCCCGCGTCTTGTGCGCCCGACCCGTCGGCCTGCCCGTCGCCGGACAGCGACGCGGCCGCGCCGACGATGGCGCCGCCCACGGCCGTACCCACCTGCGAGGCCGCCCCGCTGGCGGCGTCCGCGATGTCGGCGGCGCCCTCCTTGGCCCCGGCATAGCCGTCGAGCACGGGCTGCGCCTGGTCGAGCAGGTCGGCCAGGTACGAGAGCGTCTCGGCAAGGCGGTCGCGTGCCTGGGCGAGCTCGCTGAAGTGCAACGTTCCCTCAAGCGACTCGATCACCTGCATGTCGGCGTCGATGTCGATGTGCGAGGCCTCCAGCGAGGTGAGCGCGCCGTCCACCGAGCCCAGCATCGCCACGAGCTGCTCCACCGAGGACGTGTTTGCGGCGCCTCCGCCCATAAGGGACGAGAAGACCTGCAGGAGCGTGGCGTCGAACGCAGAGCGCATGAGGGTGCTCGTCTGCCACACCGCGTTGTGCACCGGCATGACCGTGCCCGTCATGACGTCCCTGCCCACGGCGAGCAGGGAGCGCGCGCCGCGCACGTCCTGGCCCAGCACCGGCACCCAGCACGCCACGTCCCACTCGGGGCGGCCCAGCTCGGCCTGCAGGGAGTCGATGCCGGAGTCGATGCTCGCCAGGCAGGTGAGCATCGACTCGATGTCGCCTTCCTGCACGGCGACATCCACGGCGTCGGAATCCTGTTGGAGCTGGTCGGCCACGGGGGCGATGCGCTGGTAGGACGACCACAGGAGCACGCCCTCGACGCACAGGGCCACGAGGAAAAGCGCGAGCACGCACTTCAGCAGCCGGCGAAGGGCGCGCCCGCCCTTCTTACCCGATGTCTGTGTCATCGCACGTCAACCTCCTGCAAGCCCACGCCAGCCGGACACGCCCCCGCGGCTTTGCCTTACGCCTCGGCCTGGGACTGGGTGCCGCGCACCATGGCGCGCAGGTAGGCCAGGTTCGCGTCCACCTGGGCCTGGCACTCGGCCACCATCCAATCGTTGCCTTCCTTGAACATGTGCTTGAAGCGGCCCTGGGGCTTCAGGAACTCCTCGACCGGCTTCACGCGGCGCTGCTCGGTGAGGGTCCACACGCCCTGCTCCACCTCGAAGAGCGGCCAGAAGTTCGTCTCCACGCCCAGGCGCGCGATCTGGACCGTCATGTCGAAGGGGATGCGCCAGCCGCGCGGGCAGGGCGCGAGCACGTTGATGAACGCCGGGCCCTCGCAGTTGATGGCCTTCTCGGCCTTGCGCACGAGGTCCTGCCAGTGGCTGATGGAGGCCTGCGCGATGTAGGGGATGTGGTGGGCGGCCAGGATGGAGGTAAGGTCCTTGCGGCGCTGCATCTTGCCCAGGCCGCACGCGCCCACCTCGGAGGTGGTGGTCCAGGCGCCGTAGGGGGTGGCGCCGGAACGCTGGATGCCCGTGTTCATGTACGCGCCGTTGTCGTAGCACACGTAGACCATGTCGTGGCCGCGCTCCATGGCGCCCGACAGCGACTGCAGGCCGATGTCGTAGGTGCCGCCGTCGCCGCCGAAGGCCACGAACTTGACCTTCTTGTCGGGGTCGATCTTGCCGGCGCGCTGCAGGGCCTTGAAGGCGGCCTCCACGCCCGACAGGGTCGCCGCGGAGTTCTCGAAGGCGTTGTGGATGAAGGGGACGTCCCAGGAGTTGTAGGGGTAGACCGTCGTGGAGACCTCCAGACAGCCCGTGGCGCTGGAGACGACGACGGGCGTGTCGCCGGCGCCCATGAGGACCTGGCGCACGGCGATGGAGGCGCCGCACCCGCCGCACAGGCGGTGTCCGGGGGCAAGGCGGCTGGGGAGCTCGGTGAGTTGCTTGAGGTTTGCCATCGTTGGTGCCTCCTTTCTTTAGCGGTTGCCCTTGTAGGTGAGGGCGGGAAGGCTTGCCGGGTCCTTGAGCTCGTCGTAGATGTCGCGCACGATCTGGCAGGTGAGGTCGGCGCCGCCCAGGCCGTACATGTAGGCGCGCACGGGCACGGCGAGGCCCGCGTCGTACATGGCGGCCTTGACCTCGGCGGCAACGGGGCCGCCCACGCCGCCGAACGACTCGGAACGGTCGAGCACGGCCACGGCCTGGCAGCCCTTGAGCGCCTCGACGAGCGCCTCGGCGGGGAAGGGCCTGAAGACGCGGATGTTCACGACGCCCACGCGCTGGCCCTCCTCGCGCAGCTGGCGCGCCACATGGCGCACCGTGCCCGCGGCCGAGCCGATGATGACGACGGCGCGCTCGGCGTCTTCCATGCCATAGGTGTGCACGCAGGCCATCTCGCGGCCGCAGACCTGGGACCACGCGGCGAAGACCTCGTCGATGACGGGCTTGGCGGCGTCCTGGGCGCGGCGGCACGCCAGCTTGGACTCCATGACGATGGTGCCGTTGGCGTAGTTGCCGTGCGCGATGGCCTGAGGCGAGGTGAGCAGGCCGTAGGGAGCCTCGTAGGCGCCCACGAACTCGGCCACCGTGGCGTCGTCCATCAGCTCGCAGCGCTCGTAGGCGTGGCTCGTGGTGAAGCCGTCGAGCGTGGTGAGGACAGGCAGCATGACCTGGGGGTTCTCGGCGATGCGGAAGGCGCACACCGTGTTGTCGTAGGCCTGCTGGGCGTTCTCGGCGAACATGACGATCCAGCCGGAGTCGCGCACGCCCATGATGTCGGAGTGGTCGGCGTGGATGTTGATGGGCGCCGAGATGGTGCGGTTGACGTTGGCCATGACGATAGGCAGGCGCATGCCGGCCGCGATGGGCAGCTCCTCGTACATAAGCGCCAGGCCCTGCGAGGAGGTGGCCGTCACGGCACGCGCGCCGGCGGCCGAGGCGCCGATGGTGGCGCTCATGGCCGAGTGCTCGCTCTCGACGTTGACGTACTCGGTGTGCACGCGCCCGTCGGCCACGAACTTGTCGAACTCTTCGACGATGATGGTCTGGGGCGTGATGGGGTAGGCGGCCATGACGTCGGGCTCGGCCTGGCGCATGGCGTTGGCGACCATGATGTCGCCCGATGCCGCCAAAACAGTCTGGGTAGCCATTATGCCTGCACCTCCGCTTGCTTGGCGTCCTGCTCGTTGACCATGGTGATGGCGCCGAACTTGCACTCGCGGGCGCACACGCCGCAGCCCTTGCAGTGCTCGTAGTCGATGCCCGTCATGGCGCCGTCCTTGACCTCGATGGAGGCGTCGGGGCAGTACACCCAGCAGATCATGCAGTTCTTGCACACGGCGGAGTCCCAGATGGGCCTGTTCGTGCGCCAGCCGCCCGTCTGCACCAGGCGCGACGTGCCCGGCTCGGGCGCCACGCAGCCCAGGGGTATCTCGTCGTACTTCCACGAATCGTAAGAGGCGATGTCCCAGCTCATTTAAAAGACGACCTCCTCATAGGCACGGCGGACGCTGTCGAGGTTGCCCGCGACGACCTTGGCGTTGAACTTCTTGGAGAACTCGCGCTCGATGTGGGAGAGCACGTTGTCCAAGGTCATGACGCCGCACACCCGCGCCATGGCGGCCACGAGCGGCGTGTTGGGGATGTTGCGGCCGATGGTGTCGAGCGCGATCTGCGTGGCGTCGACGCAGGCCACGGTGATGCCGGCGGGCACGCCGAGCTGGGCGCGCATCTCGTCGGGGGTCTGGCGCGTGTTGAAGATGACGGTGCCGGCGGGCTTCATGCCCTCGAGCACGTCGACTTGGCCCAGCAGCGTGGTGTCCATGACCACCACGATGTCGGGATTCACCACGTTGTTGTGGATCTCGATGGGCTCGTCGCTCAGGCGCGTGTAGGCCTTGAGCGGGGCGCCGGTGCGCTCCGGGCCGAACTCGGGCATGGCCTGCATGTAGCGGCCGTTGCCCATGGCTATCTCAGCCACGAGCTGCGCCGCCGTCACGGCGCCTTGGCCGGCACGGGCGTGCCAGCGGATCTCTGTCAACTCTTGCATTGCTTTCCCTCTCCTGGTTGTTGCGGAACCTGGCGCGCCGCGTTCCACGGAGCCTCACGTACTCCAGTACGCTACGGCTCCGTGCGCCTTGCGCGCCAGAACCCGCGTTTTAGAACGAGACGGAACCTGGCGCGGTGCGGTCTGCGTGCTCCCATGCAAAAAGAGCCGCCCGCGAGGCGGACGGCCCTGAAGGCATGCGCATGTCCGGCGCAGGCGCCGCCCGCAGCGGTTAGCGGTCGCCGATGCGCTCGATGAGCTGCTCGCGCTGGCGCACGCCCAGACCCTGGACGCGGCGGGACTCGGAGATGCCGAGCTCCTCCATGAGCTTGACGGTCTTGGCAACGCCGAAGCCCGGGACGGACTCGATGAGGGCGGAGACCTTCATGCGCTTGGCGACGTCGGTGTCCATCTCAAGCACCTCGGCGATGGAGACCTTGCCGGCCTTGATGTCGTCGCGCAGCTTGGCGCGGTCGTGGCGAGCCTGGGCGGCCTTCGCGAGAGCCTCGGCGCGCTGGGCGGTGGTGAGGTTGGGCACGTTGCTCTTGGTCATAGAAAACTCCCTTTAAAAAAGCGAGAAGTTGCAGGTTGCATAACAAGCATCGCATAGCATTGCACACTTCACCTGCCATTTCAATGAGCATCAGCCGAAAAATAGCAAGTTGGCCCGCGCGGCCTCAGCCCGGGGGCGAACGGCCCCGGACCGCCCTGCTCGCCGCGCTTCGCACGCGCGTTTGCCTAAAAACACACCTTTCCCGCCCGCCCTGCACAAGCGACGCGCATAATTGCGAAACTCGCCCATCGAGCTGAGAGGGAGCCATGGCGCTGATAAAAGAGTTGACCTCAGAGTACGAGGAGTACCTGCGCGACGAGTCGCGCTCCAGCGGGACCGCGTGCACCATCTCGTTTCCCCATGACATGCAGGAGGTGCGCCAGGTCATACGCGAGCTCGCCGACACCGACGAGCAAGCGGGCACGCGCACGCCCATCTGCGTGCAGGGCGGGCGCACCGGCCTTGCGGCCGGCGCCGTGCCCACGGGCGGCCACGTCATGAACCTGTCGAAGATGAACCGCTACCTGGGCATGCGCCACGAGCGCGACGAGCAGGGGCGGCAGCGCTTCTTCGTGCGCGTCCAGCCGGGCCTGGTGCTCTCGCAGCTGCGCAGCGACCTTGCCGACAAGGCCGTGCCGTGCGCGGGCTTCGACGAGGAGTCCATGCAGGCCTGGCAGGCCTTCCAGGACGCGGGGGCGTGGTTCTTCCCCACCGACCCCACCGAGGTGTCCGCCACCATCGGCGGCATGGTGGCCTGCAACGCCAGCGGCGCCCGGTCGTACCGCTACGGCGCGGTGCGCCCGCACGTGAGCGCCCTGCGCGTGGTGCTGCCCAACGCCGAGACCCTCTCGCTGCGCCGCGGCCAGGTGCGCGCCCAGGGCCTCGACCTCGAGCTCGCAAGCGAGGAGGGCACGCGCATCCATATAGATGTGCCCGCCTACGAGATGCCTGCGGTGAAGAACGCCTCGGGCTACTTCGCCGCCCCCGACATGGACGCCGTCGACCTGTTCGTGGGCTCGGACGGCACCCTGGGCGTCATCTGCGAGGTGGAGCTGGAGCTGCTCCCCTGCCCGGCCGTCACCTGGGGCGTGAGCTGCTTCTTCACGAGCGAGGCCCAGGCCATCGACTTCACGTGCGCCGTGCGCGCCCGCCTTGGCTGCGTGGACGCCTGCGAGTTCTTCGACTCCGCGGCGCTGGAGATCCTGCGCCAGCAGCGCCTGCACTCCCGGGCCTTCGCCTCGCTTCCCGCCACGCCCGACAAGGCCGACTGCTGCATCTACGTGGAGCTTGCCTGCCCGGGCGAGGACGAGGCGCTCCAAGCGCTCTGGGAGGTGGGCCGCATCATGCAGGAGTGCGGGGCCGACGAGGGCATGACCTGGGTCGCCCGCACCGACATCGACCGCGAGACCCAGCGGTTCTTCCGCCATGCGGTGCCCGAGAGCGTCAACATGCTCATCGACGAGCGCCGAAAGGCCGGGCACGCCATCACCAAGCTCGGCAGCGACATGAGCGTGCCCGACGAGCGGCTCGCCGAGGTGGTGGCGATGTACCGCGCCACGCTGGAGGAGGCCGGGCTGCAGAGCGCCGTGTGGGGCCACATCGGCAACAACCACCTGCACGTGAACGTGCTTCCCCGCGACGAGGCCGACTACGCCCGCGGCAAGGAGCTCTTCGGGCGCTGGGCCCAGACGGTGACGCAGATGGGCGGGGCGGTGAGCGCCGAGCACGGCGTGGGCAAGCTCAAGCGCGACTTCCTCCAGACGATGTACGGCGCCCAGGCCGTGGGGCAGATGGCGCGCGCGAAGGCCCAGCTCGACACGCGCGGCGTGTTCGGGCGCGGCAACCTCTTCGGGCCCGACGTGCTCGACTCCCAGATCGCCTCCGCGGCAGAAAGGCAGGGCTAGCCCGATGAACAGCGTGGTTTGCATCAAGGCCGTGCCCTCCACCACCGAGGTCAAGATGGACCCCGTCACCAACACGCTCGTGCGCGACGGCAAGCAGAGCGTGGTGAACCCCTTCGACCAGACGGCCCTTGAGGTGGCCGTGCGCCTGAAGGAGCAGCTCGGCGGCGAGGTGTGCGCCCTGTCCATGGGCATCCCCGACACCGAGCGCCTGCTGCGCGACTGCCTGGCACGCGGGGCGGACCGCGCGGTGCTGCTGAGCGACCGCGCCTTCGCCGGCGCCGACACGCTCGCCACGTCCTACTCGCTGTCGTGCGCGCTGGACGGCCTGGCCAAGCAGGGATGGTTCTGCGACGTGGTGGTCTGCGGCAAGATGGCGGTTGACGGCGACACCGCCCAGATCGGGCCCGAGCTGGCGAGCGTCCTGGGCGTGCCGTGCGTCACCGACATCACCGAGCTTCTGGCGGCCGACGAGCAGAGGCTCACCCTCTGCCGCCAGACCGACTCGGGACCCGCCGTGGTGGAGGTGGACCTGCCCTGCGTCATCACCGTGAACAAGGACGTCTGCACGCCGCGCATGCCCTCCATCAAGGGCGTCCGTGCCGGGGTCGAGGGCCACGTCGAGGTGAGGGGCGCCGCGCAGGCCGCGGCCGACCCCGCGCGCATCGGCCTTGCCGGGTCGCCCACCCAGGTGGTGCGCTCGTTCACGCCCGAGAGGGGCGGCGGCTGCACGGTCCTGGAAGGCGACGCCGCCCAGCAGGCCGAGGCGCTTGCGGCCGTATTTGAGGAGATGGGACTGTGACGGGACTCGTTATCGACGCGCAGAAGTGCCGCGGCTGCGGACGCTGCGTGCGCGCATGCTCCAACGGAGCCCTTGAGATGGTCGACCGCGTGGCGCGTGTGACGGACACGTGCGTGCTGTGCGGCCTGTGCGTGGACAGCTGTCGGTTCGATGCCATCGAGCTCGTGCGCGAGCAGCGCGCGGAGAGCCCCTTGGACGACTGTCGGGACATATGGGTGTTCGCCCAGACGCAACAGGGCGCGGCGCTGCCCGTGGCCTGCGAGCTGCTGGGCCAGGCCCGCAAGCTGGCCGACGCCCGCGGCTGCGAGGTCACGGCCGTGTTGGGCTGCGACGCCGCACACGCCGACGGCCTCGACGCGCAGGCGGCCGCACTCGTGGCCGCAGGCGCCGACCGCGTGCTCGCCTGCGCCGACGCGAGCCTGGCCGACGACGCCTGCGAGGCCTACGCCACCTGGCTGTGCGGCCTCATCGAGCAGCGCAAGCCTGAGACGGTCCTGTTCGGGGCCACCGTCTTCGGGCGCGAGGTGGCGCCCTGCGTGGCGGCCCGCGTGCGCACCGGCCTCACCGCCGACTGCACGCAGCTCGCCATCGACCCGCAGACGGGCCTGCTGCAGCAGACGCGCCCCACCTTCGGCGGCAACCTCATGGCCACCATCGTGTGCCCGCAGCACCGCCCCCAGATGGCCACCGTGCGCCCCGGCGTGCTCGCCGCGCCCACGCCCGACGAGGGGCGCTCGGGCTCGGTGGAGCGCGTCGCCGGCCCGCAGGGCGTACGCCCCCACGTGCGCGTGGTGGAGCGCCTCGCGGCCGCGCAGGACGACTCCGTGGCCGACGCGGGGCTGCTCGTGGTGGTGGGCCGCGGCATCGGCGCGAAGAAGAACCTCGCGCTCGCCCGCAGGCTCGCCGAGCTGCTCGGCGCCGACCTAGGCTGCTCGCGGCCCCTGGTGGAGCAGGGCTGGCTCGAGTACCCCCACCAGGTGGGCCAGACCGGCGTGTCCGTCTCGCCGCGCCTGCTCGTGAGCGTGGGCGTGTCGGGCGCCATCCAGCACCTGGCCGGCATCGGCGGGGCCGAGTGCGTCGTGGCCGTCAACTCCGACCCCGAGGCCCCCATCCACTCCGCCGCCACCTACAGCGTGGTGGGCGACTGCGTCGAGGTCCTCAAGGAGCTCATCGCCCGCCTCGAGGCCCGATAGGGGCAGGCGCGAGGCGCAAATCCGGCGGCTCTCGTGGTTTATAGGCCCAGCCTCGCCATGGGAGCCGCCCGGTTGCCTGCGCCTTTGGTATGCTTCTCGAATTAGAGGAAGCTTACCCGAGGTGTAAAGGACGCGCCATGTTTGACAAACGCCTGCTCGCAATGGTCCCACGCGCGCTGCGCTACATCCTGGCCAACGTGGGGCTGCAATGGGTGGCCCTGCTGGCCAACGTGCTGCTCTTCATCGTGGTGGGGCAGCTGCTCCAGGCGGTGCTGCTGGGGCAGGCGAGCTGGTCGAACGTGGCGGGGACCGCCGTGACGGCAGCGTTTGCCGTCGTGGTGCGCCTCGTGTGCCAGGCCGGCGCCCAGAGGATGGGGCTGGCCAGCGCGGCGCTGGCCAAGCGCACGGTGCGCCAGCTCGTCTACGACAAGCTCGTGGCGCTCGGCCCCAACTACAAGGAGCGTGTCTCCACGAGCGAGGCCACGCAGCTGTGCGTGGAGGGCGTCGAGCAGCTCGAGGCCTACTTCGGCAACTACCTGCCCCAGCTCTTCTACGCGCTGCTGGCAAGCGTCACGCTCTTCGGCTGCCTGGCCCCCCTGTGCACGCCGGCGGCCATCGTCCTTCTGTGCTGCGTGCCGCTCATCCCCATCTCCATCATGGCCGTCATGGCCATCGCCAAGCGCGTCATGGGCAACTACTGGAGCTCCTACACCGACCTGGGCGCGATGTTTCTGGAGTCCATCCAGGGCCTCACCACGCTCAAGGTGTTCAAGGCCGACGCCCGCCGCCACCAGGTGATGAACGACACGGCCGAGGGCTTCCGCAAGGCAACGATGCGCCTGCTCACCATGCAGCTCAACTCCGTGGTCATCATGGACGTCTTCGCCTTCGCGGGGGCCGCGGCGGGCATCGTGGTGATGCTCAACTGCTACGCGGCCGGCGGCGTCACCTTCGGCGGGGCCTTCGCGTTCGTCTTCCTCGCCGCCGACTTCTTCATCCCGCTGCGCACCCTGGGCTCCTTCTTCCACACCGCCACGGGCGGCATGGCCGCGGCCGAGCGCATGTACAAGATCCTCGACGCCCCCGAGGGCCCGGCCGGCACGCGCACCATCAAGGCCTCCCAGGCCGACGTCGTGTGCAAGTCGGTGGGCTACTCCTACGACGGGCAGCGCACCGTGCTGTGCGACGTGGACCTGCGCGCCCCCATGGGCAGCTTCGTGGGCGTGACCGGTGCCAGCGGCTCAGGCAAGTCCACCCTGGCGGGCATCGTCTGCGGGGCCAACCGCGCCTACACGGGGCGCGTCACGTTCGGCGGCGTGGACCTGCGCGACGCCAGCGCCGAGAGCCTGCGCCAGACGGTGACCTACGTGGGCTTCCGCTCGTTCCTGTTTGCGGGCAGCGTCCGCTCGAACCTGCTGCTCGCACGTCCCAAGGCAAGCGACGAAGAGCTGTGGGAGGCCCTGCGCCGCTGCCGCATCGACGGTTTCGTACGCGCCAACGGCGGCCTCGACGCGCCCGTGAGCGCCGAGGGGACCAACCTGTCCGGTGGGCAGCGCCAGCGCCTCGCCATGGCCCGGGCCCTGCTGCACGACACGCCCGTCTACATCTTCGACGAGGCGACCTCCAACATCGACGCCGACAGCGAGGCCGCCATCATCGAGACCATCGCCGACCTTGCGCGCACGCACACCGTCATCATGGTGTCGCACCGCCTGGCCGCCCTGCACGGCTGCGACGAAATCTACGTCTTTGAGGACGGCCGCGTGGTGCAGCGCGGCACGCACGCCCAGCTCGCGGCCACGCCCGGCGCCTATGCGTCCCTCTGGGCTCAGCAGGAGGCGCTCGAGACCTTCGGCCGCCAGGTGAGGGAACCTTCCCGGGCAGACGCCGAGGGGGCAGGGCGCGCTCAGGCCGGGGCGCCCGCCGACGAGGACGTCAGCGCAGCGTCGGCGACCCGGCGCCCCGCAGGCGCGCAGGCACGCGTCCAGCGCGGCAAGGTGGCCACGATGCTGCAGCTCGTGAAGCTCACCCGGCCGCTGCTGCCCGTGCTCGCCGCCGCCGTCGTGCTGGGCGTGCTCGGGTTCCTGGCCGCCATCGGCATCACGGTGCTCGCGGCGTCGGGCCTGCTCAGCCTTGAGGGGCAGGCCTGCTGGGTGGCCGCGGGCGCGGCGGGCGTCGCGGCCGTGTGCTGCGGCGTGGCGCGCGGCCCCTTGCGCTATGCCGAGCAGCTCTGCAACCACTACATGGCCTTCAAGGTGCTCGCCCTCGTGCGCGACAAGGTGTTCGCCGCCATGCGCCGCCTCGCCCCCGCCAAGCTCGAGTGCAAGGACAAGGGCGACCTCGTGAGCCTCGTGACCTCCGACGTGGAGCTGCTCGAGGTGTTCTACGCCCACACGCTCTCCCCCGCCGCCATCGCCCTGATCGTGAGCCTTATAATGCTCGCCTTCATCGGCGGGCAGGCCCCGCAGCTCGTGCCCTTCGCGGCCTGCGCCTTTTTGTGCGTGGGCGTCGTGGTGCCCTGGGCGTCGTCGCGCTACACCGCCGACTCGGGCCTGGCCGTGCGCGAGGGCGTGGCGCGCATGAACACCTACGTGCTCGACTCGCTGCGCGGCCTGTCCGAGACGCTGCAGTTCGGCGCGGGGCGCAAGAGCTCCGGCGAGCTGTCCTGGCGCATGGACGAGCTCGCCGCCACCGAGCGCAGGCTCAAGGGACGCGGGGCCAACGCCATGGCCGTCTCGGGCGCGGTCGTGCTGCTCCTCGACGTTGCCATGGTCCTGATGGCCGCGGCCCTCGTGATGCAGGGCAGGCTCGAGTTCGGGCGCGCCGTCATGGCGGCGTCGGCCTTCATGGCGTCGTTCGGGCCGCTCTTGGCCGTGGCCGCCCTGGGCTCCACGCTGCAGCAGACGCTCGCCGCGGGCTCGCGCGTGCTCGACCTGCTCGAGGAGGCCCCGCAGACCCCCGAGGTCGTGGACGGCATCGACCTGGAGGGCTTCGAGGGCACGGCGCTTCGCCGCGTGAACTTCTCCTACGCCGACGAGGCCATCCTCACCGACATCGACCTCGCGGTGGAGCCCGGGCAGTTCGTGCGCATCGCCGGGGCCAGCGGCTCGGGCAAGTCCACCCTGCTCAAGCTCCTCATGCGTTTCTGGGACCCGCAGCACGGCGTGGTGGAGATGTCCGGCCACGACCTGCGGCACGTGAACACCGCGAGCCTGCGCGACACGCAGGGCTTCATGGAGCAGGACACCTTCCTGTTCGCCGACTCCATCCGCGAAAACCTGCTCATCGCCAAGGCCGACGCCAGCGACGACGAGCTCATGGGCGCCCTTGAGAAGGCCGCCCTGCGCGAACTGGTGGAGCGCCTGCCCCAGGGCCTCGACACGCCCCTGGCCGAGCTGGGAGACTCGCTGTCGGGCGGCGAGCGCCAGCGCCTGGGGCTTGCCCGAATCTTCCTGCAGGACGCCCCGCTGCTTTTGCTCGACGAGCCCACGAGCAACCTCGACGCGCTCTCGGAGGCCAGCGTGCTGCGCGCCCTGCAGGCCAACCGCCAGGGCAAGACCGTGGTCATCGTGACGCACCGCGCCAGCGCCGCCTCCATCGCCGACGTGACGTACTCGGTGGAGAAGGGCAGGCTCTGCTAGGGCCGAGGGGCGCAAGGCCCGCAGACCGGCTCAGCGCACGGGACCACCCGCCACTTGGGCACGCGGGGCCAGCCGCGAGCCCCAGGGCGCAGGGGCGCCCACCACTCGGGCGCACGGAGCCACCCGCCAGTCCGGCCCGCACAACAAAGGCTGCCTCCCACACACGCATGTGGGAGGCAGCCTTTTCGTTGGAGCCGGAAACGCGCGGGCACACGCGACGCTTAGAGGCGCCCTGTCTCGTGCCCTTCTTGCCCGACGACTTCTTCTTGGCAGCCATCTTCGTCTTGGTCTGTCGCCCCATCTTGAGCCTTGTAACCCTTGTAGATGGGGACGGCGATAACGAGCACGATGACGACGACGAGAACCGCGATGATGAGCCAGAACTGCCAGGGCGCAAGAATCATGCCGAAGAAATCCATGGTCGATCCTTTCATGAGAAGTGCGTCCGGCGCCTGCGCGACGCGCCGGAACCACGGGAAGTCTACCCCAGCTGTGGAATACCAAACGCGCATTTCGGCCAGAGAAAGGGGGCCTGCCAGGCAGGCCCCCTCAACGGCGCTCTCAAGCGATGCGCGGCGATCGTGCCTTTACGCGAAGTACGCCACGCCGCCCTCGAAGATAGGCTGGTACTTGTTGCCGGGCACGTTGGCATAGAGGCCCGCGCCCGCGCGCTCGGAGTGGCCCATCTTGCCCAGGACGCGCCCGTCGGGGCTCGTGATGCCCTCGATGGCCAGAAGCGAGCCGTTGGGGTTCACCGACAGGTCCATGCCGGGCACGCCGGCCTCGTCCACGTACTGCGTGGCCACCTGGCCCGCGGCCAGCATGGAGGCGAGCACCTCGTCGTTGGCGACGAAGCGGCCCTCGCCGTGGCTGATGGCCACCGTGTGGACGTCGCCCACCTCGCACTTGCTGAGCCAGGGCGACAGGTTGGAGGCCACGCGCGTGCGCACCAGGCGGCTCTGGTGGCGGCCGATATTGTTGAACGTGAGCGTGGGGCAGCCCGCGTCCATGGGACGAATGTCGCCGAAGGGCACGAGGCCCAGCTTCACGAGGGCCTGGAAGCCGTTGCAGATGCCCAGCATGAGGCCGTCGCGGCCCTGGAGCAGGTCGCGCACAGCCTCAGTCACCTGCGGGGCGCGGAAGAAGGCCGTGATGAACTTGGCAGAGCCGTCGGGCTCGTCGCCGCCGGAGAAACCGCCGGGGATCATGCAGATCTGGCTGGAGCGGATGGCCTGGGCCAGGCGCTCGGTGCTCTCGGCCACCTTCGCGGGCGTGAGGTTGTTGATGATGAGCGTCTCCACCTGGGCGCCGGCGCGCTCGAAGGCGCGAGCCGAGTCGTACTCGCAGTTGTTGCCGGGGAAGACCGGGATGATGACGCGCGGCTTGGGGGTGCGCCCGCCGGTGAAGACGTGCGGGGCCTGCGCCGTGAAGCTCACCGGCTCCACCGCGTCGCCCGCCCCGCGATAGGGGAAGACGTCCTCGATGCCGTGCTCCCAGGCCTGCTGCAGGCCGGCCAGGTCGATGGCCTCGGCGCCGGTGCGCTCGCCCGAGGAGGCAACCGTGCCCGGATAGGCCAGCTCGTAGGCCTGCGTGGTGGCGCCCAGGCGCGTGACGGCGACGCTCGCGATGCGGGGGGCCACCTGCGCGCCCTCGGCCAGCTCAACGATGAAGCTGCCGTAGGCCGGCACGAACAGCTCGTCGATATCGAAGGAGCGGTCGAGTTCGACGCCCAGCTGGTTGCCCACGCACATCTTGAAGAGGGCCTCGGCAAGTCCGCCGTAGCCGGGCGTGGAGACGGCGAGCGCCTCGCCCTTGGCGATGAGCTCCTCCACCAGGTCGAACGCCTCGAGCAGGCCCTTCTTGCCGGGCACGATGCTGCCCAGCTCGCAGGCGGGCTGGATGAGCAGCAGCTCGTGGCCCGCGCCCTTGAGCTCGGGAGAGGTGGCGCGGCCAACCTTGCCCACGGCCGTGGCGAAGGAGACGAGCGTGGGCGGCACGTCGAGGTCCTCGAAGGAGCCGCTCATGGAGTCCTTGCCGCCGATGGAGCCCACGCCCAGGTCGATCTGGGCGTCGAGGGCGCCCAGCACGCTCGCCACAGGCTTGCCCCAACGGGCGGGCTCGTCGCGCAGCTTCTCGAAGTACTCCTGGAAGGTGAGGTAGGCCTTCTTGTGCTCGAAGCCGGCGGCCACGAGCTTGGAGAGGCTCTCGACCACGGCCAGGTAGGCGCCCTGGTACTGGTTGGCAGCCGACAGATAGGGGTTGAAGCCCCAGGCCATGCCGCTCATCGTGGTGGTCTCGCCGAACACCGGCAGCTTGGCCGCCATCGCCATGGAGGGCGTGAGCTGGGTCTTGCCGCCGAAGGGCATGAGCACGGTGGCCGCACCGATGGTGGAGTCGAAGCGCTCGGAGAGGCCCTTGTTGGAGGCGACGTTGAGGTCGGTGAGAACGCTCGTCAGGCGCTCGGCCAGCGTGTCGCCCGCCCAGGCGGGAGCGTAGGAGCCGCCGGCCTGCACGCTCACGGCCTGGTGCTTGGGGGCGCCGTTGGAGGCGAGGAACTCGCGGCTCACGTCGACGATGGTGTCGCCGTCCCACACCATGCGCACGCGGGCCTCCTCGGTCACGCGCGCGATGGGCGTGGCCTCGAGGTTCTCCTCGGTGGCGTAGCCGATGAAGGTCTCCACGTCCTCGGGGGCCAAGGCCACGGCCATGCGCTCCTGGCTCTCGGCGATGGCCAGCTCGGTGCCGTCGAGGCCCTCGTACTTCTTGGGCACGCGGTCCAGGTCGATGAACAGGCCGTCGGCCAGCTCGCCCACGGCCACGGAGACGCCGCCGGCGCCGAAGTCGTTGCAGCGCTTGATGAGGCGGCAGGCGTCGCCGCGGCGGAAGAGGCGCTGGATCTTGCGCTCCACGGGGGCGTTGCCCTTCTGCACCTCGGCGCCGCAGGTCTCGATGCTCTCGTGGTTGTGGGCCTTGGAGGAGCCGGTGGCGCCGCCGATGCCGTCGCGGCCCGTGCGGCCGCCGAGCAGCACGATGACGTCGCCGGGGGCCGGGGTCTCGCGGCGCACGTGGTCGGCCGGCGTGGCGCCCACCACGGCGCCGATCTCCATGCGCTTGGCGGCGTAGCCGGGGTGGTACAGCTCGTTGACCTGGCCCGTTGCCAGGCCGATCTGGTTGCCGTAGCTGGAGTAGCCGGCGGCGGCGGTGGTCACGAGCTTGCGCTGGGGAAGCTTGCCGGGGATGGTCTGGCTCACCGGCACCGTGGGGTCGGCCGCGCCCGTCACGCGCATGGCCTGGTACACGTAGCTGCGGCCCGACAGGGGGTCGCGGATGGCGCCGCCCACGCAGGTGGCCGCCCCGCCGAAGGGCTCGATCTCGGTGGGGTGGTTGTGGGTCTCGTTCTTGAAGAGGTAGAGCCAGTCCTCGTCCTGGCCGTCGACGTCGACCTTCACCTTGACGGTGCAGGCGTTGATCTCCTCCGACTCGTCCAGGCCCGTGAGGATGCCCTTGCTCTTGAGCCAGCGCGCGCCGATGGTGCCCATGTCCATGAGGCACTGGGGCTTGGCGTCGCGGCCCAGCTCGTGGCGCATGTCGAGGTAGCGCTCATAGGCGGCCTTGACCTGCGGGTCTTCAATCTCGATGTCGGTCAGGACCGTGCCGAAGGTGGTGTGGCGGCAGTGGTCGGACCAGTAGGTGTCGATCATCTTGATCTCGGTGATGGTGGGGTTGCGGCCCTCGGAGGTGAAGTACTCCTGGCAGAACTTGATGTCGGCCAGGTCCATGGCCAGGCCGCGCTGGGCGATGAAGGCCGCCAGGCCCGCCTCGTCGAGGTCGCAGAAGCCCTCGACCGTCTCCACGCGCGCCGGCTTGGGGAACTCGACGTGCAGGGTGGCCGGCAGCTCGAGGCTGGCCAGGCGCGCCTCGACGGGGTTCACCACGTAGTGCTTCACGGTCTCAACGGCCTCGGGGGCAAGGGCGCCCGACAGGACGTACACCTTGGCGGAACGCACCTCGGGGCGCTCGCCCTGGCTGATGAGCTGCACGCACTCGGCGGCGGAGGCGGCGCGCTGGTCGAACTGGCCGGGCAGGAACTCCACAGCGAACACCACGTCGCCCTCGGCCGTCTCGAAGTCGGCCGAGGCGTTGTCGGACTGCGGCTCGCTGAACACGGTGGGGACGCACGCCTCGAAGAGCTCGGGCGAGATGCCCTCGACGTCGTAGCGGTTGATGAGGCGCACCGACTCCAGGCCCTCGATGCCCAGGATGGCCGTCAGCTCGCCCTTGAGCTGCTGGGCCTCGACGTCAAACCCGGGCTTCTTCTCCACGTAAACGCGCGAAACCATGTGACCCCACCTTCGGATAGACTGGTCGTTTGCAAACGCACATACGCCGCCATGATAAAACAGCCGCCCCGACAACCACCAGCTCAGGGTCTAGAAACAGCCAGGGCGCACTGTACGCGCAGAATCAAGTCGGCACGGTTTCGGCCGAGCCTACTGCGGCACGCTCACCCAAGACGCGGCGCGGGCCCAAAGGGCCCCCATGCCGCCCGCCGTCCACGAAAAAGCCTCCCGTCAGCGCGGTGCCGACGGGAGGCCTTGGGAGTGCCGGGTGTGCCCGGAAGTGCGTTAGCGCTTGGAGTTCGCGAAGTCGCGGGCGACCTTCTCGGCGGCGGCGAGACGCTCCTGCTCGGGGGTGAGGGGCTCGGGCTGGGCCTTGGCCTTCTTGGCGGGCTCGGCGTCCTGCTCCTTCTTCGCATCCTCGTCGGCGTCGTGGGCGGCGGGCTTGCCGGCCATGATGGCCTCGCTTGCGGCCTGGGCGGCCTCCTCCACCTCAGCGGGGGTCTTGCCGGCCTTCTTGGCCTCCTTGCGGGCCTTCTTGGCGGCGTCGCGGGCGGCGGCGATCGTCTGCTCCTCCACGATGAGGCGCTCCTGCTGCTTGCGCGTCATGGAGGCCACCTTGTCGCGGTGTTTGTTGCGGCACTTGCGCACCACAGTGAAGTCCATGACGAGGGCGCCGATGATGGCGGCGTAGGCCAGGATGAGCATGGCGACGTTCACGGCCACGGGCACGTTCATCGACATCGTGGCCCAGGAGAGCACGGTGAAGATGACGGCGAGCACGAGCAGCACCCACCAGGTGCGGCGCAGCTTCTTGTACTTCTCGTCCTTGCGGGTGAGGATGTCCACGGCGGTGTAGGCGATGTTCTCGCCCTCGCGCTCCTTGGCGCGGGCGGCGCGCTTCTCCTCCTTGGACATGTTCATCTCGGCCATGGCGCGCTGCTTGGCGTTCTTGGGCTTGGGCTTGCCCTCGGTGCGCACCGAGGCCGCAGCCTTCGAGGCGGGCTTGGCCGAGGCGGCGCGAGGCTTCACGGAGCCTTGGGAACGGCCCTCGCGCTCGACGGTGTATCGCTCGTTCTGAGGGTTGCGCATGCTCATTAGCAGGACCCCTCGCTCACGAACTCCAGCCCGGTGAGCATGGTGTAGGCCTCGCGGTACTTGAGCGAGGTGGCCTCGAGCACGTCGGCGGGAAGCGCGGGCGCGTCGCCCTTGCGGTCGGCCCAGTTGGCATTGAGCCAGTTGCGCACGAACTGCTTGTCGAAGCTGTCCTGCACCTTGCCCTCCTCGTAGGCGTCGGCGCGCCAGAAACGGCTGGAGTCGGGCGTGATGCACTCGTCGATGAGGGTCATCTGGCCGTCGATGATGCCGAACTCGAACTTGGTGTCGGCGATGATGATGCCGCGCTCGGCCGCGTAATCAGCCGCGGCGCTGTAGATCTTGATGGACAGGTCGCGCAGCTGGGAGGCGACCTCCTCGCCCTCGCGGTCGACGAGCTGGGCATAGGAGATGTTCTCGTCATGGTCGCCCAGGGCGGCCTTGGTGGAGGGGGTGAAGATGGGCTCGGAGAGCTTGGAGGCCTCGGTGAGGCCGGCGGGCAGTTGGATGCCGCACACGGTTCCGTCCTGGTCGTAGGTCTTCTTGCCGCTGCCGGTGAGGTAGCCGCGCACGATGCACTCCACCATGACGGGCTTGGCCTTCTTCACGAGCATGCTGCGGCCCGCCAGGTAGCCGGCGTAGGGCTGGAACTTCTCGGGCAGGTCGGCCACGGAGGTGGACAGCATGTGGTTGGGCACGAGGTCGGCGAACTTCTCGAACCAGAACTTGGAAATGCGCGTGAGCACCTCGCCCTTGAAGGGGATCTCGGAGGGGAGCATGTAGTCGAACGCGCTGATGCGGTCGGAGGCGACGATGAGCAGCTTGTCGCCCAGGTCGTAGATGTCGCGCACCTTGCCCTGCGAGTCGGGCCTCATCATGGTGGTCTGGGACACGGGTAATCTCCTCTCGACGCGGGTGGGCCCCACTGCCCGCCCCACGAACCCTGTGCATAGACGGATTATTTTAGGACGCAGGCGCATCATGGCGGCAGCGCCGCGCAGTCTATAGAAAAACCGCGCGGCGCTGCCTGCTTACTGGGATTCCTTTGGCTGGGTCAGCGGCAAATGGAGCGTGAAGGTGGTGCCCACGCCCTGCTCGGAGTCGACACTGATGCGCCCGTGGTGGTGGTCGATGATCTCCTTGGTCACCGCCAGGCCCACGCCCAGGCCGCCCTTGGCGCGGTTGCGGCTCTCCTCGGCGCGCCAGAACCGCCCGAACACGCGGGGGATGTCCTCCTTGGCGATGCCGATGCCCGTGTCCTGCACACTGATGCACGCGCCGTCCTCGTCGCTGGACACGCGCACGGTGACGGTGCCGGGGGCGGGCGTGTAGCGCATGGCGTTGGAGATGAGGTTCGTCACGGCCTGGGTGATGGTGTCGCGGTCGAGCTCAACCTCAAGCTCGCCGTCGTCGGTGGCGTCCTCGAAGACGAGCTTCAGGCCCACCTCGTCGAGCATGGCTTTGTGCGTCGCGGCCAGGCCCGCCACGAAGTCCACCGCGTCGACGGGGACGATCTTCATGGCGACGGAGCCGTTCTCCAGACGCGACAGCGACAGCATGCCGTCTACCAGGCGCGACAGGCGCGTGATCTCGCTGCGCACGAGCGCGAGGTGCTCCTGGTCGCAGTCGTACACGCCGTCCTGCATGGCCTCCACCGTGGCGAGCATGCTCATGAGCGGGGTGCGCAGCTCATGCGCCATGTCGTTGGTGAGGCGGCGCTCAAGCTCGCGGTCGTTCTCCACCTTCTCGGCCATCTGGTCGAACGTCTCGCCGAGCTGGCCCAGGTCGTCCTTGCCCGTGATGTTGCAGCGGGCCGACAGGTCGCCCTCCTTGATAAGGGAGGCGGCGTGCGAGATGAGGCGCACGGGCGAGGTGAGGGCCCGCGAGATGGCAAATCCCAGCACCGCCGCCACGAGCACCGAGGCGCCGCCGGCGATGGCGATGCCCTCGAACGACTTGCTGCGGAACGACTCGTCGCGCTGAGTGAGCAGGTACTCCGAGCCGTACACCCACACCGACACCGAGCCGATGGTGGCGCCCGAGGTGCTCTTGACGTCGGTGGTCACCATTTGCGAGGCGCTGGGCGCCAGCGACATGTCGGCGTCGGGCAGCGACGAGGAGGCCGACACCGTGGAGTCGTACACGGCGTTGCCCTTGGAGTCGCTGATCTGCACGCCGATGTCCTCGAGCGACTCGGCGCTCGAGGCGGCCGTCTCAAGGTCGCGCGCCGTCCAGTAGCCCTTGTTGGCATAGGAGCGCTCGAGCGTGGTCGCGGTTGAGTCGGCCAGCTCCTCCAGGGTGGAGCGCGTGTAGTTCTGGAACTCGTCGTTCCACAGCACGCTGAGCACCACCGCGTACAGGGCCGCGATGAGCACGGCCACCACGCCGAAGCTGATGGCGACCCTGGCCCTGAAGCTCATCTTGGAGTTCATCGAGGCGCGTTGCTTGTCGTGCGCCATGGCATCTACCTCGCCCTCAAACGAAAAGCGCCGAACGCAGGCCACTCGGCCAGGCGCCCGGCGCACTATGGACAATCATACGTGCAAAAGATCAGCGCAAGCCCTTACTCGGCGTCTTCCTTCTTGGGGGCCTCGAAGCGGTAGCCCACGCCGTGCACGGTGTAGAGCCACTTGGGGTTGCGCGGGTCGTCGCCGAGCTTGGCGCGCAGGTTCTTGACGTGGGAGTCGATGGTGCGCTCGTAGCCCTCGAAGTCGTAGCCCAGGACCTTCTCGACCAGCTCCATGCGCGTGTAGACGCGGCCCGGGTAACGGGCGAGGGTGGTGAGGAGCTTGAACTCGGAGGCAGTGAGCTCGACCTCATGCTTGTTGACCGAGACCTTGTGGCCCGACACGTCGATGACCAGCTCGCCGAAGTCGAGGACCTCGAGCTGGGGGTCGTTGTCCTGGCGGGCGCGACGCAGCAGCGCGCCGACGCGGGCCACGAGCTCGCGGGGCGAGAAGGGCTTCACCAGGTAGTCGTCGGCGCCGAGCTGCAGGCCGATGATGCGGTCGTCGACCTCGCCCTTGGCGGTGAGCATGATGATCGGCACCTCGGAGGTGTCGCGGATGGCACGGCAGACGCGCTCGCCGGAGAGCTTGGGAAGCATGAGGTCGAGGATGACCAGGTCGAACTGGTGCTTCTCAAACTCCTCGACGGCCGACTGGCCGTCGCCGACGCCCACGACCGAGTACTTGTCCTCGCGCTCGAGATAGGCCGTCACCGCGTCACGGATGGGCTTCTCGTCCTCAACGAGCAGGATCCTGAACTTCTCCTGTGCCATGGGCAATCTCCTTCGCTTGCAAGAGCCACCGCGCAACGCAAGCACACCGCACTCGACGGCGTGCCACAGAGCGCTCACTATACATAGTCGCAGTGCAGTATACCCTACGTAAGCGAAAATGTCCTTACCAAAACGCTGGAAGGAATGCCCGAAGTGGCGTCTTTTATGGTCGCGTACGTGACGAAAACGTCAGTCGTTCCCTGCGTGGCGGGGTAGTCGCCATAGTCGGTGCAGCCGCTGGCGGCGCTTATGAGCGCGTAGGTCATGCGCTCGACGTCCACCACGAAGTACGACACGCGGCTCCTCACCACGTACAGGCCCGCGACGTTGCACACCTGGGCGGACGGCTCGCGCAGCACGTAATGGAACGGCCCCTCCCCCGGGCCGATGCAGTAGCCCATGGAGCCCAGGCGGCCGCCGTAGCCGTAGTCGGCCTCGATGCTGAAGGCAAACGACGAGCCGATGTAGGTCGCGAAGAGCGGCTTGACCGAAACGGGCAGCACGAGCTGGTCGAGCTGGGCGTGCTGGCCCGTGAGCGCAAGGGCCGTGATGCCGTAGTACACGCCCTCGTCGGCGTTGACGCGCGGGGCGAGCGTGACCACCCTGTCGGAGATGGAGGGGGCGCACCCGAAGCGCCCCGGCGAGTCCCACAGCTCCTCGCCCTGGGATGAGCCCAGCGTCCACACGTAGGCGTGCGAGTGCTCCTTGGAGCGCGGCCCCGACGGGTCGGGCATCACCTGCCACACCGCATAGGCCCCCGACGCGTCGAACTGGGGAAGCAGCCAGTCGGAGTCGCCCTCGGCAAGCTTGGAGATGCCGGCGGAGGCCTGCGTGATGGCGGCGCCCGTGAAGCTGCACGCGTAGAGCGCCCAGTCGAGCGTGGCGTTGTTCTCCTCGACCCACAGCACCATGTTGTCGGTGATGCGGGCCTCGCTCACCGCCCAGCCCTTGCCCGTGACGCCCTGCTCGAGCAGGACCGTGTACTCGCCGCTCGTAAGGTTCAGGCAGCCCAGGCGCGTGAAGGTGCGCCCGTCGGTGTTGGCCTGCACCACGGCGGCCCAGCTGTCGCACGAGGCGTACACCACGCAGCCCACAGGCAGGGTGAAGGAGGAAACAGGCTGATAATCCACCTGGTCCATGACGTCCATGAACGTGGCGATGACCCCGATGTTGCCGTCGTCGTCGGGCTGGCCGTAGGGGTTGCCGTCGGAGTCGGTCTGGGTGGAGGCATCGATGGGGGCGGAGGCGTCGGTGGTCGAGGCGGCGGCGTCCCCGGTTGTGTCAGACGATGCGGCCGCGTCTTGCTCGCCTGCGTCCTGGGAGGAGTCGGCCTGCGCCTGGTCGGCCTCGTCGGCCCGGGCGGCCCCGGCAAGGCCGGCGGCGAGCGTCGCCGCAAGCGAGGCCACGAAGCCCCGCCGTGAGGTCTGCGGCTCGCGCGGCATGACGGCTAGCCCCTGTGGCCCGAGCCGATGCAGGAACCGGGCGTGGTGCCCGTGCCCTCGGAGTCGTTGACCAGGTCGGTGAGGGTGTAACCGTTCACGTAGGCGTTGATGAGCTTGTTGAGACCCACCCAGAAGCTGTTCGTCTCACAGTCGGACTGGCGCGGGCAGGCCTCATCGCCCGCGAGGCACGACACGGGGGCCGTCGAGCCTTCCGTGGCACGTAGGATCTCGCCGGCGGTGATGTCGTCGGCCGAGCGTGCGAGCGTGTAGCCGCCGCCCTGGCCGCGGCTGCCCTCCAGCATGCCCGCCGCGCACAGCGAGCGGGCGAGCTGCTCGAGGTACTTGACCGAGATGCCCTGCCGCTCGCCTATCTCGCGCAGCGCGACACGGCCCGCACCCTGGTGGCGGGCGATGTCGATCATCATGCGCATGGCGTAGCGGCCCCTGCTGGAGACAAGCATGGCGTCTTACTTGCCCGCGAGCGCCTGGGCCTCGCGCAGGGCGCGGGCAAGCTGGTCGGCGCAGGAGGTGGGGCGGTTGCCGCAGGTGTTGCCGGCGATCTTGTCGGCGATGACGTCGACGGGCATGCCGGCCACGAGCTTGCCGATGGCCTTGAGGTTGCCGTTGCAGCCGTTGGTGAACTCGACGGACTCGATGGTCTGGCCGTCGTCAGACAGCACGACGTGGATGTTGCGGGCGCACACGCCGCTGGGCTTGTAGTCGGTCTCGATCATGGATGGTTTCCTCTCCTTGGTTCCCATTCACAGCCGGCAGCGCACCGGCAGATACGGCCATTGTACCTGCAAAGCACGGCCCCGCACGCAACCTGCTGCAAACCGACACGAGAAGGGGCGCCCCCACCAAGAGACGCCCCTCCAAAAACGCCGCGCGCCAGGTTCCGCCCTTACAAACGCAGGTTCTGGCGCGCAAGGCGCACGGAGCCGTAGCGTACTAGACGTACACCAAAGGTGCGCACCGCGCGTAAGGCTCCGTGGAACGCAGCGCGCCAGGTTCCGCCCTTACAAACGCGGGTTCTCGGCGGCAAGGCGTCGGGAGGCGCAGCGTACTGGACGTACGTAAGCCTCCCGAGAACGCGGCCGCCGAGGTTCCGCAACTAATACCTATTGTCGTAGATGCGGGTGGACTTCTTTTCGGAGCGTGGTAGATCCCCGATCCCCACGGCCTTGGGGACGATGGTGACGCCGATGCGGTTCTTGAACGTCTCCACCATGGTGGCCTCGATGTCGCGGCGCACCAAGGGGTCGTCGGAGTCGCACTCGAAGTACACGGTCATAATGTCCTTGCCCTGGAGGTGGTCGATCATCACCTGGTACTCGCTGGACACGCCGTCCACGGCGGCGCAGACCTCCTCCACCTGGGCGGGGAACATGTTGACGCCCTTCACCTTGAACATGTCGTCGGTGCGGCCCACGAGCTGGGAGATGCGCGTGTGCTCGCAGCCGCAGGGGCAGTCGCCGGGAATGATGCTCGACAGGTCGTGCGTGCGGTAGCGGATGAGCGGCGCGCCCTCCTTAACGAGCGTGGTGATGACCAGCTCGCCCACCTCGCCGTCGGGCAGGTTCTTGCCCGTCTTGGGGTCGACGACCTCCACATACACGTAGTCGTCCCACACGTGAATGCCGCAGTCGCAGTCGCAGCTCACGCCCACGCCGGGGCCGTAAATCTCGGTGAGGCCGTAGATGTCGTAGAGCTTGACGCCCAGCGCGGAGGCGATGCGATCGCGCATCTTCTTGCCCCAGCGCTCGCTGCCGATGAGGCCCTTGGTGAGGGCGAGCTTGTCGCGCACGCCCTCCTGGGCGATGCGCTCGGCGAGCAAGAGAGCATAGGAGGAGGTGGCGCACAGCACGGTAGACTGCAGGTCCGCCATCATGCGCAGCTGCTTCTCGGTGTTGCCCGGGCCCATGGGGATGGCCATGGCGCCCATGCGCTCGGCGCCCAGCTGGAAGCCGATGCCGGCCGTCCATAGGCCGTAACCAGGCGTGATGTGGATGCGGTCCTTGGACGTGCAGCCGATGGCGCGGTAGCAGCGCGCGAACATCTCGGCCCAGTCGTCGACGTCCTTCTGGGTGTAGGGGATGATGACGGGGGTGCCGGTGGTGCCCGAGGAGGAGTGGATGCGGACGATCTCCTCGTCGGGGACGGCCTGGATGCCCAGGGGATACGCCTCGCGCAGGTCCGCCTTCTCGGAGAAGGGCAGGCGCTCGAAGTCCTCCTGGGTACGGATGGTGGACATGTCGATGCCCGCGAACTTCTTGGCGTAGAACGGGCTCTTCTGCTGGATGGTGTCCAGCTCCTTGAGGATGGCGTTGAGCTGGAACGGCTTCATCTTCATGGCGGGTATCCCCTCCCTATGGTCGGTGTGCGTCTGTTGCGCATGGGGCGCACTATAGCGCATCGGGGCATGGAAGAGCAGGTGCACCGGGGCAAATTCCAGGCTCCTCGGCGGGCGGATGCGCACGATAAGGCGGCATTTTGTGCTCCTCGGCCCCTTTCGTGAGTACTCGTTGGTACCAGTATGGTACTCGTTGGTATTGAGACCCCCTCGATGGCTGTTTGGGACCCTCGGCCCCGGATGGCGGCCCTATAGTTCTCCTCGTCAACAAGGAGCGGCCAAAACGAAGGCCGCCCGCAACCGAAAGGACTTTCCCATGCTGAAGATCTCCGCTCGCAACCAGTTCGCCGGCACCGTCACCTCCGTGGAGAAGGGCGCCGTCAACGCCGTCGTGGCCATCGAGGTCGCCCCCGGCAAGATCGTCAAGGCCGACATCACCTGCGAGGCCGTGGACGACCTGGGCCTGGAGGCCGGCAAGCCCGCCATCGCCGTCGTGAAGGCCACCAACGTCATGTTCGCCGAGGCCGGCCAGCACCTGCAGATCTCTGCCCGCAACCAGTTCTGCGGCACGGTGACCAAGGTCCAGAAGGGCGCCGTCAACGGCCACGTGGCCATCGCCACCGAGTACGGCCTGACCGTCTCCGGCTCCATCACCAACGCCGCCATCGAGGAGCTCGGCCTCGAGGAGGGCAAGCCCGCCGTCGCCTTCGTCAAGAGCACCGACGTGCTCGTGGCCGTCGAGGCCTAAGCCCCAGCGACCCTCAAAGCACCACCCGGCCCCATGTGCCAAGTCCCCGCGCCCTCCCGCCTCACGCGGGCAAGGGCGCGGGGGCTTTTGCGTTTAGAGATAGTGAGCAGCGCACCTAAGACCGCCGTTCCCTTGGAACACGCAAAGGCACAGGGCGCGACGGCTTCGCAGACGACGTGTCTCCTCCAGGAGTTGCCAATGCCCGCTCGTATGCCGTGAAAGCATCCAAGACCTCCTGGGCAACATATATATTGCTCTTGCGATTCTTGGCGTTTTGTACCAGGATGCCCATACCCTCAAGCTGCTTGAGCGCCAAGCGTGCCGCCTGAGCGCTGCGCCTCGTCAGACGCGCGGCCGAAGCGACGCTGACAACAGGATTGCTGGGAAGAACATCGACCAAGACGTCGGCACAAGAGTTTGCCCGTATAGAACCGCGAATTCGCCACTCTGCCTGCATGTCTTCCATGCGACGTTCAAAACCCTGAGCCCTTTCACAAGCAAGCAGCATCGCATTGGCGAAATACTCAACCCAGTCGCTTACGCAAGTCTGCCAAGCCGCATCACACTCGCTATTACTTTCATATTGTGAGTCGTCGCAACGAAACGCAGCAAGGTTATTAATATAGCGTGCCTTGTCGGTTGCCAACACAAGCGAAACAGGCGGCACACTGTTTGGAATGAGGCCCGCACGGCGCAGCAGCATGTGCACAAGTGTGCGCCCAGTTCGACCATTGCCATCTGCGAAGGGGTGAATCGTTTCAAGCTGAGCGTGAGCAATTGCAGCCACTGCAAGCCCAGGTAGCTGCGACTCATTGCAGAAGAGGACCAGATCCTCCATAAGGTCACCGACATACTCTGGGCGCGGGGGGACATAGGCGGCGCCGACAGGGTTAACGTTATTGCCGCCAATCCAATTTTGAACCGTGCGGAGCGTGCCTCCCTCGCCCTCCAGATGGGAGCCTTTGAGGAGCGTCGCATTAACGGTGCGAATGATATCCAAAGAAATGTCCGCGCCCTCGGCCACACTGGCAATGGCGTCATCCATGGCAGTAATATTCGCCATAATGGCCGCCTCTGCAGCATCAAGCCGGTGCGATACCCCCAGTTCATCGAGCGCCTCAAACTCGAGCAACCGGCCTGCGTTCATCTGGAGACCCTCGATTCGGGATGAAGCAAGCGCCTCAGAACGCAGAAGGAGACGTGCCAAAGGTTCGGTGTCGGTCAGACAACGGGCCTCTTGGTTGAGCAAGGCAACAGCCGTCTGGGCTCTTGCTATGGCAGATGCCGCCTCGGGCATCAATCTGATGTCTCGTCCTGCCAGCTTATCAGGCAGAAACGGATGGTATGTCCCGCTCTGGGTCTCACGGCGGTTCATTCCCCATCCAGATGATTGCCAATAATCCGTTTGATACACGCCCACAGCCTGCGTCCTCCAAAACCTTTGTTTTCCCCGCACACAAACAAAGGTTATCAGATAACCTTTGTTTTCCGACACAACATCGCAAGGTTTTACCATTCCCAAACGCGCGGCAAATAGAACAAACGACATCGCCTGGATCCAGACGACGATGCCGGGTGTCCCGCCGGCATCTCTGTTCCTTATCATCCATGGGAACATGGCACTGTGCGGCGTTTTGTGTTTGCTCAGATTTTATTAGTAAAGATTTCCGAGTAAACCACGACATGAGCATCCTGGCCATCCCACGGACATCACGGCTCCTCTTTAGCCCTAACTTGGTATGGCAATCGAATAAAGTGGTACTCGTTGGTATATAAGCCCCTCAATCAGCCCCTGCGCTGCCTCGCGGGCGGAACCCTCCCGTATAGTTCTCCTCGTCAACAAAGAGCGGCCCAAACGAAGGCCGCCCGCAACCGAAAGGACTTTCCCATGCTGAAGATCTCCGCTCGCAACCAGTTCGCCGGCACCGTCACCTCCGTGGAGAAGGGCGCCGTCAACGCCGTCGTGGCCATCGAGGTCGCCCCCGGCAAGATCGTCAAGGCCGACATCACCTGCGAGGCCGTGGACGACCTGGGCCTGGAGGCCGGCAAGCCCGCCATCGCCGTCGTGAAGGCCACCAACGTCATGTTCGCCGAGGCCGGCCAGCACCTGCAGATCTCTGCCCGCAACCAGTTCTGCGGCACGGTGACCAAGGTCCAGAAGGGCGCCGTCAACGGCCACGTGGCCATCGCCACCGAGTACGGCCTGACCGTCTCCGGCTCCATCACCAACGCCGCCATCGAGGAGCTCGGCCTCGAGGAGGGCAAGCCCGCCGTCGCCTTCGTCAAGAGCACCGACGTGCTCGTGGCCGTCGAGGCCTAAGGCTTGGGCTTAGAACCAGCCTGCACAGCAAAAACCCCGCACCACCATGCGAACAGGCAGGTGGCGCGGGGTTTTTGCGTTTGGGGGACATCTCCGCCCGAGCGAAGCCACAGCAGGCCCACCACGCAAAAAGCCGCCGCCCATGCCTTGCGGGCACGGACGGCGGCTTGGGTGCGCACGGGTGCGGGCGCGCCGAGATATGCGACTCGGGGGCTACTCGCTGAGCTCCTGCTCGCACACCAGGACGGCGTTCTTGGTGATCTCGTTGAACTCGTCCTCGGACAGGTCGTACTGGTACATGGTCTTGTAGTAGGCGGCGACGGTCTCGTACATGTCGTCGTCAAACTGCTCGGGGTACAGCACACGGGCGAGCCACTGCATGCCCATGACCTGGTTCACGGAAGGCGGGCCGTTGAGCCAGTTGAAGGGCTCGCTGGGAACCTCGCAGTAGTTGCCCGTCTCGATGGCGGTCAGGCCCTGCCAGGTGGCGTCGGTGCCGGCCAGCTCATAGGCGCTCTTCGGGGCAAAGACGATCACCTGGGGGTTCCAGTTGGCGATCTGCTCCATGTCGGTCTCGTTGGACTTGCCGGAGGGGTCGTCCACCACGGCCACGTTGTCGGCCACCATGTCGATGACGTTGGCCTGGTAGGAGCCGTTGGCCAGGCAGGACAGGCCGTCGTCGCCCGTGAGGTAGAGCACGTCGGTGCGCTCCTCCTCGGGAATCTGAGCCATCACGTCGGAGACCTCCTTGTAGGAGGCGTCGCAGTAGTCGGCGATCTCGTTGGCGCGGTCCTCAACGCCGAGCAGCTCGCCCAGGGTGCGGTAGCAGTCGCCGTAGGTGTCGAGGCTGCTGGAGATGTGCACGCAGGGAATGCCGAGCTGCTCCTGCAGGGCGTCGAGGTCGTCGGCCATGCCGTCCTTGACCTCGCCCACGTCGATGACGATCTGGGCGCCGGAGGCAGCGACCTCCTCGCGGTTGAAGTCGCCCTTGGCGCCGAAGATGGCGCCCACCTCGGTGAGGCCGGCGTACTCCTCGCCGAAGAAGTGGGCCTGCGAGTCGGTGAGGCTGCTGGCCAGGCACACCATCTTCTCGGGAGCGACGGTCATGAGCACCTGCTGGGCAAGGTAGCCCGAGGGCGCGATGGCCGTGATCTCGGCGGGAATCTCCACCGTGCGGCCCAGCGAGTCGGTGAACTCGCGGGTCTCGCTTGCCTGGGCCGTCTTGGCCGCATCGTCGCCCGAGGTAGCACCGGCGGCGAAGGCCACGGGCGCCACGGCAAGGCCGCAGGCCAGGGCTGCCGAGCACAGCGCGACGACGAACGTGCGACGGCTTGCGTTTCTAACCATCCTCATTCCTTTCTCTCGTACCTTTGGGCCCGAAGGCCCCCTTGTATGGCAGACCGCCGGCACATCCGGTGCAGGCGGGTAGAACAACGTGTATCACGCGCTCGAGCCGGGCGCAGGGCCGGGGTCGGATGCTGCGCGCACCTCGCGGGTGGGCACGGCCACGCGCACGCGGTCGTCGTAGAGCGAGTTGATCTCGACCTCGACGCCGTAGATGTCGGAGATGAGCCCGGCCGTGATGACGTCCTTGGGGTCGCCGTAGGCCTTGACGCGCCCGTCGTATATGACGAGCGTCTTGTCGGCATAGAGAAACGCCTGGTCGGGCTGGTGGGTAGACTGGATGATCGAGAGCCCTTCGCGCGCGAGCTGCCGCACGCACGACAGCACGCGCACGGTGTTGCCATAGTCCAGGGCGCTCGTGGGCTCGTCCATGATGATGGTCGTGGCATTCTGGGCCAGGGCGCGCGCGATGAGCACCATCTGCTGCTCGCCGCCCGAGATCTCGGTGTAGGGGCGGTGCGCCAGGTGCGAGATACCGATCTTCTCAAGCGCCTCCATGGCACGGCTCACATGGGGCTTGCCGGGGTTGTTGAAAAGCCCCAGGTCGGTGCCCGTGCTCATGAGCACCACGTCGAGCACCTCGTAGTCGTACACCGAGGAGTGCGACTGCGGGATGTACGAGATGAGCTTGGCGCGCTCACGGATGGGCATCTGGCGCAGGTCGCGCCCGTTGACGAGGACGCGGCCGGTGTAGGAGTCGTTCAGGCACAGGATGCAGCGGAACAGCGTGGACTTGCCCACGCCGTTGGGGCCGAGCACGTTGACAAGCGTGCGGTCGGGGATGGTCAGGCTGATGTCGTGCAGGATCTCGCGCGACCCGTATGAGAAGCTCAGATGCTCGACCTCGATAGGCATTTAGACCTTCCTCCCCTTCGTGATGAGGTAGAGGAAGAACGGCGCCCCCACGAAGGCCGTGAGGATGCCGATGGGGATCTCCATCGTGGTGGCCACGCGCGCGATGTCGTCCACCAGCAGGAGGAACCCCGCGCCCATCACCATCGACGCGGGCAGGAGCTTGCGGTAGTCGCAGCCCACGAGCATCCGGCACAGGTGCGGGATCACGAGGCCCACCCAGCCGATCATGCCCGACACGGCCACGCTCGAGGCGGTGACGAGCGTGGCGGCCACCATCACGAGCAGGCGCACGAGGCGGGCGTTGACGCCCATCGTGGCGGCCTCGTCGTCGCCCATCGTGAGGATGTTGATACGCCAGCGCAGGGCGAACAGCATGGCGAGACCCACCGCCATGGGCACGGCCACGAGCTGGATGTCGGCGAACTTGGCGCCGGTGAGGCTGCCCATGAGCCAGTAGGTGATGGCCGGCAGCGTGTCATTGGGGTCGGCGACGAGCTTGGTGTAGGAGACGCCCGCCGAGAACAGCGAGCTCACCATGACGCCCGCCAGGATGACCACCGTGATGGGGTTACCCCGGGCATGCATGGAGATGAACACCACGAGCGCCACCGTGACCAGCGAGAACACGAAGGCCCACAGCGAGATCTGGATCGACGACAGCCCCATGAGGATGGCGATGGCCGCGCCCAGGGCCGCGCCCTGCGAGGCGCCCAGGAGGTCGGGCGAGACGAGCGGGTTCTGGAACGTCCCCTGGAAGGCCGCGCCGGCCGCCGACAGGCAGCACCCCACGAGCAGGGCGAGCACGATGCGCGGGGCGCGCACGTTGAAGAAGATGGATGCCTGCTGGTTGGTCCAGGACTGCTCCACGAGGTCGGGCGCCACCTGGTTCGCCAGCATCGCCGCGGCGTCGAGCGGCGTGATGGGGAAGCGCCCCAGCAAAAGCGAGGAGCCCGCGAGCACGGCCACGACCACGGCCATGACGGCGATGATCGCCGACTCGTGGCCCTGCGACCAGCGCGCCTGCTTCGTGTTGTTTGCACCGTGGGGCACGGGCACGTCCTTTGCAGTGGGGGGCTGTCTGGGCACATCGCCTGGAATAGCGGCAAACTTCGGGCGAGTATGAAGGAATTGCGAAGGGCTGTAAGTTGCATATGCAACCTAGGAGCCGCTCAAAACGCGAAAGGCCCAACCGCTCGCGACGAGCGGCTGGGCCCAGTTGACAGGGGGTCGCGACGCCCGAGGGGTTGGGGGTTACTCCTCGGTGGCGGCGCACATACCGGCGATGTAGCCGGTGGTGATCACGCGGCCCAGGCCGTGGATGCGCATGCCGCCGGAAGACTCACCGCCGCAGTACAGGCCGGGGATGACCTGGCCGAACAGGTCCATGACCTGCATCTTGCGGTTCACGCGCAGGCCCGTGGTGCAGTCGTGGAAGCCCGGGGTGGACCAGGCGGCGTAGAAGGGGCCGGTCTCGATCTTGTCGGTCATGCCCTCCTTGCCGAAGTCCTCGTCGACGCCCTTGTCCACCAGCTCGTTGTAGCGCTTGACGGTGGCCACGAGGGTCTCGGGGTCCATCTTGATCTGCTCGTAGTACTTGTTCACGACCTTCTCGGCCAGCTCCTCAAGGGTGTCGGCCTCGAAGAAGCGCCCGTCCTCGCGGTCGACGGCGGTGTCGTCGATCGTCCAATCCTCGCGCTCGACGGCCTTGGCGTCGAAGATGGTCCAGAGGGGCCCGCCGTAGCGGTGCAGCTCGCCGTCCTCGGGGTCGGTGGTGAGGACGCTGGCGAAGGCGGCGGCGTTCCAGTCGGTGGAGGAGTCGGACTCGTCGGCGAAGCGCTCGCCCAGCATGTTCACCTGCAGCAGGTTCGACCAGTCGTAGACGCGCAGGCCCGTGGCGCGGGAGAGCTTGAAGAGGGGCGAGGTGGGCTGGACGGTGGCGTAGGAGTCGGTGTACTGGGTGCCGATCATGGCCGCCTTGGTGAGGAAGGAGTCGCCGATGACCTGGTTGGCCACGTCGCCCAGGATGGCGCCGACGGACATGGCCGCGATCTCGCCGGAGGCGTCCTTGGGGCAGAAGGGGTCGCCGGAGGTGCAGTCGTACTCCACGCCGCGGCGCGCGTCGATCATCGTGCGGAACCAGACGTTGCCCGACGAGCCGCCCGTGGCGATGATGACGGCCTTGTTGGCGCGGACGTTGACGGTCTCCTTCGTCTCGTCGATGTTGCCGTCGGAGAAGGGGCTGAGCGGGGCGAGCGGCTCGGTCTCGCCGGGCAGGATGGTGGGCGAGTAGTGCGCCTGCACGCCCACGACGCGGCCGGTGAGCACGCCCTCGCGGTAGAGCTTGTCCATGTGGTAGTTCAGCAGGAACTGCGCGCCGGCCTCACGGGCGCTGCGCTCGAGCGGGCGGGTGATGGCGATGCCGCAGCGGTCCTGGTAGGCGCCGTCCTGGGAGGGCGACAGGTAGTCGGCGTAGGAGACCCAGTCCTCGGTGGTCTGGTCGGCGTAGGTCCAGCGGGCCACGCTCTCGGGCTGGTCGCCGCCCTCGGTGTAGTCGGGCAGGTGCATGGGCTCGACGTCCTTGACGAGCACGCCCTTCTCCTGGATGTACTCGTAGGCCTGCGCCATGTTGTCGGCCACGGAGCGCACCACGTCGCGGTCGCCGTAGATGGAGTTGATGCACAGGGGCGTGGTGTGGTCCTCGTAGTACTTGTCGGCGCTGTCCTCGATGCCGTACTTCTCCTGGATCTTGGTGCCGCAGCCGGAGTGCATGTTGCCGCCGGACAGGGCGCAGCGGCCGCCGCAGTCGTAGTTGGCGTCGACGAAGAGCACCGACAGGCCCTCGTCCAGGGCGCGCACGCCGGCGGGCAGGCCCGCGCCGCCCGCGCCGATGACGACGATGTCGGCCTCGTAGTCCCACTCCACCTCGGCGGGGTCGGTGTAGCCGGCCACGAGCGTGCCGTCGGTGACCTCGATGTTGTGGTCGACGTCGGCAAGCGCGCTAGAGGCGCCGGCGGCGGCCAGGGCCGCCATGCCGGCGGCGGCGCAGACCATGGAGCGGCGGGAGATGTTCTCAGACATGGGTGGTTCCTCTCTTCTCAGTCAGTGGTTCCTGCGCGGGGCCTAGCGGCTCGCGACGAGCTCGGTGACGGTGGTGTCCTTGGCAAGGGCCTCGCCGATGAGCTGGCCGAACACGAGCGACCGGCCCGTGGAGCAGCCCGGGCAGTGCACGGGGTAGTTGAAGCCGAAGAAGTCGCCCTGGGCGTTGCCGGCGGCGAAGAGGCCGGCGATGGGCTCATCGTCGTCGGTGCAGACCTGCGAGTCGTCGTTGACGTGCACGCCGTAGACGACGGCCAGGTTGGAGGCGTGGATCGGGATGGCGTAGAAGGGGGCCTGCTGCACGGGCGAGAGCCAATCGGCAACCACGCCGAACTGCGTGTCCTCGCCCTTCTCGGCCATGCCGTTGTAGCCCTCCACGGCGGCGGCGAAGTTCTCGGCGGGCACGCCGATGAGCTCGGCCAGCTCCTCGACGGTGTCGGCACAGAACACCTCGCCGTCGGCCACGCGCTCCTCAAGCTCGCCGGGGATACCCTCGAGCATGGACTCGTAGCCCTCCGGGAACTGCTTGGTCACGTACTCGGCGTAGTTGGAGTCGATGATGGACCAGGCGACGTTGCCCTTGGAGTTCATGCGGGCGTCGGTGATGAAGGGCTCGAAGGGCATCTCGTTCATGAAGCGGTTGCCGTCGGAGTTCACGGCGAGCATGGAGAGGAAGAACGCCGTGCACTGGTAGCTGCGCGTCTGGATCGTGAACTGGTGGATCATCGGGGCAGAGGGGCTCTTGGACAGGCCGCCGCCGATCCACTTCACCATGAGGTCGGCGTCGCCGGTGTTGGCGCCGGCAGGCACGTAGGCGCTCTCGTCGGCGCGGTTCTTGATGGGGGCCCAGCAGTCGATCATCTCCTGGTTGCCGGAGATGTCGCCCGTGGCCAGCACCACGCCCTTCTTGGCGTTGAACTGGATGTACTTGCCGTCGGCGTCGGAGGCGATGACGCCGGTCACGCCCTGCGCCGCGCTGCCCACGAGCTGCTCGGCGTGCGTGTTGAAGAAGTACTCGCAGCCGTTGTCGGTGGCCGACTTGATGAGGACGTCGCCCAGGTTCTGGTGCGGCTCCTTGCCGTCGGGGCGGTCGAACACGCCCCATTCGTCGTTGGAGAAGCGCACGGCGTCCTGGAACACGATGTAGCGCTCGGGCATCTGGTCCCAGCCGGCCTTGGAGGTGCCGCCCGTGGAGGGCTCCACCGTCACGCCGTTGGCCGCGCACAGCTCGGTGACGTAGTCGAGCACGCCTGCGGTTTGCGTGGCCCAGGTGTGGATGAGGTTGTAGTTGGCCGTCTGCTGGCTGGCGGCGTACATGAGGCGGGCGGCCTTGTCGGGGTCGATCTCCAGGCCGTTGTCCTTGAGCACCTTCGACCCGATGGCGCACATGTCCAGGCCGCAGAAGCGCCCGCACTCGCTGCGCTCGACGACGCACACGCTCGCACCGAAGCGGGCCGCGGCCTCGGCGGCGCCCATGCCGGCCATGCCGCCGCCCACGACGACGACGTCGTACTCGTGCGTCTCGGCGATGTCGGTGATGGGGTCGGGGGCGACCTCCCAGGTGTGCTTGCCCACGACCGCGGCCTGGGCGGCCTCGTCGGCCAGGGCGACGCCGCTTGCGGCAACGCTGAGGGCCGCGCCTGCGGCTGCGGTGCTTACAAAGGTCCTTCTCGTGATGTCTGCCATGAGCTTTCCCCTTCTGCTCCTTGGCGGCCGGCTTGCCGGCGCACCAGACGATGCCCGTCCGCACTCGGTGGGTGCGGCTTGTGCTGGGCATCAGTTTGGGCAGGGAGGGCCTGGCTCAAAACGTGCGGAAAACACGACCCAGGCAGAATCACGTGAAGCTGTGGAGCTAGCCCGACGTATCGACAGGTTCAGGTGATTGCGCTCGAAACACCAGGTCAAGCAGGTCTTGTCGGCTGTTGACCCCTGCCTTGCCGTAGATGTGGCGCACATGGGAGTTCACGGTGGACTCCGAGATGGAGAGGCGCTCGGCCACCCAGGGCTGGGTGCGCCCCATCGCCAGGTAGCCGAACACCTCGCGCTCGCGCTCGGTGAGCCCCCACGATTGGGCCAGCGCGTCGAGCGCGGCCTCGGCGCTTTGCTGCGCCTCCGAGGGTGCGGCGGGTGCGGCGGGGCGCGCGTCGAAGAGCTCCCACACGTCGCGGCCCGACAGCACCAGCACCGCCGCTATCGTCATGAGGTAGCCCACGAAGATGGAGTCCGAATAGGGGAAGGGCGCGGCGAGCGCATGGGAGTCGAGCAGGATGCCCGCCACGCCGCCCAGGCCGCAGAACAGGCTCGACACGAGCATGCGCACCGAGCACGTCACCACGAAGCCGTCGGCCATGCCCGCATAGGCGGCCTGCGCCACGATGATCCAGATGAGCACGTCGAAGGTGGTGTAGCCGCTCAGCACCACCGCGCCCGAGAGCCAGAAGGCGTCGCTTGAGGCCAGCAGCGGCATGAGCGAGAAGCCGGCGATGATGGCGAGCAGACCCAGGCGATACATGACGTGGGTGTGCCGGGGTGCCAAGAGGGCCCAGGCGAAGATGACCGCCGAGATGACGCAGCGCGTGATGGACAGGGCCAGACCCACGTCGTGGCCCCCGGTGGGCGCCAGGGCGAACGACATCTGGTGGTGCATGTAGCCCAGGCCCATCATGATGAGGGCAAGCGAGCACACCGTGGAGGTGCTCACGCCCAGCGACAGGCGCACGCGGGCGAAGGGGCCGCGCTTGGCCGGCTCGGGGCGGACGGGCTGCTCGGGATGGCCGGCTCGGGGCTCGGCCGCACCGGTCGCGCCCGCCTGCCGGGAGACGTCGTGGCCCGCGGCCGGCTTGTAGGCGCGCATCTCTTGCGGCAGCAGCGCGAAGAGCCCGGCCGAGATGAGGGGCAGGGTGGCCGGGATCACGGCGGAGGCCACCGACTCCATCACCATGAACGAGATGTCGGGGATGAAGACGCAGGCGAAAC
Source organism: Acutalibacteraceae bacterium (assembly GCA_963619535.1). Lineage (GTDB taxonomy): Bacteria > Actinomycetota > Coriobacteriia > Coriobacteriales > UMGS124 > UMGS124. The sequence continues at coordinate 45,805 of CAVEWV010000002.1, forward strand.
CGCCCGCCACGTAGAGCGTGGCCGAGCGCTCGCCCTCGCGGCAGTACAGGGCGCCCCACTGCAGGATGGACATCCCCATGAAGACGCTCGACAGCACCGCCCCCGCCACAAGCACCGCCCAGCTTCCCGTGAGGGCGGCCGCGATGAAGAGGGCCGACCCCGCGCTTCCGCACACGCCGCACGCAAGCGCCGCCGGACGCGCGGCAAAGTGGCGCGATACAGGCCCACGCAGGGCCAGGACTGCCGCACTGACGGCCACGATGAGCAGGAAGGTGAGCCACACGGCCACCTCGGCCATATAGGGCTGCGGCGCGAACGGCTTGAAGAAGCCGCTCTTGTACATCGTGTCGACCCAGGCCCACAGGCAGGCCGAGCCCACAAGCCCGCGCAGGTCGATCCCTTTGAGACGCGCCATGGCGCTGCGTTTGTCTTCGCTCATCGATCGGGCCCCTTCCCCTTTTCGGCACCTGGGGATTATAGGCGAGGTCGCGGCTTGATTGAGACAGCATGGCGCCGCAACGCGCGAGGCCCCCGCCGCCTGCAAGCGACGAGGGCCTCGAAAGAAGATGGCGCAAGCGTGCCCGAACGCGACTGCTTACCCCTGGGGCAGCAGCTTCTGGGCGATCATCACGGCGTTGAGGGCGGCGCCGCGCAGCAGCTGGTCGGCCACAACCCACAGGGCCAGGCCGCGGTCGCCCTCCACGGTGGGGTCGCGGCGCACGCGGCCCACGAAGGTGTCGAAGCTGCCGGCATGCAGGGCGGGCATGGGGTAGACGTTGTTGGCCGGGTCGTCCTCAAGCACCACGTGCTCGCCGGCGGCGATGGCGGCCTTGGCGTCCTCCACGCTCACCGCGCGGTCGAACTCCAGGTTGATGGACTCGGAGTGGCAGCGCAGCACCGGCACGCGCACGCAGGTGGGGGCCACCTTCACCGTGTCGTCGCCCATGATCTTCTTCGTCTCGACGACCATCTTCCACTCTTCCTTGGTGTAGTCGTCGTCCATGAAGACATCGATGTGGGGGATGCAGTTGAAGGCGATCTGGTGCGCGAAGGCCTTGGGCTCGAACGGCTCGCCGGCCAGGTAGGCGCCCGTCTGCTCCTGCAGCTCGGCCATGCCCTTGGCGCCGGCGCCCGAGCTGGACTGGTAGCTCGACACCACGATGCGGTCGATGTGGCCGAGCTTGCGCAGCGGCTCCAGCGCCACGACCATCTGGATGGTGGTGCAGTTGGGGTTGGCGATGACGCCGGAGTGCCAGGCGATGTCGTGGGCGTTGACCTCGGGCACCACGAGCGGCACGTCGGGCTCCATGCGGAAGGCGCTGGAGTTGTCGATCATGACGGCGCCGGCGTCGACCACGGCCTGGCGCATGGCGCGCGAGACCGACGCGCCGGCGCTGAACAGGGCGATGTCAACGCCCTGGAAGCTCTCGGGGGTCATCTCCTGCACCACGATCTCGCCGCCGCGGAAGGGCAGCTTCTGGCCGGCCGACTTGGCGGAGGCCAGGGCGCGTACCTCGTCGCAGGGGAAGTCGAGCTCCTCCAGGCACTTGAGCATCTCGCGGCCCACCGCGCCGGTGGCACCGGCCACGGCCACGACGGGGCGAGCGGGCATCGGCTTGCTCCAGGCCATGTTAACGCACCACCTTGACGGTGCCGGCGGGGGCGTCCTCGTCCATGCCGAAGGCGGTGTGGAGCACCTGGACGGCCTTGGTGCACTGCTCGGCGTCGATGACGGTGGAGATGCAGATGGGCGAGGTGGAGATCATCGAGATGTTGATGTCGTTCTCGGCCAGGGTCTTGAACATCTTGGCGGCAACGCCGGGGTAGCTCTTCATGCCGGCGCCCACGAGCGACACCTTGGCGATGTGGGCGTTGATCTCCACGCCCTCGGCGCCCACCTCCTCGCTCAGCTGGGCCAGGGCGTCGGAGATGTGCTCCAGGCCGTTGATGGGCGTGGTGAACGAGATGTCGGTCAGGCCCTCGTGGCTGATGTCCTGGATGATGATGTCGACGTTGACGCCCAGCTCGCCCAGGCGGCCGAAGATGATGGCGGCGATGCCGGCGCGGTCGGGGACGTGGCGCAGGGTGACCTTGGCCTCGGACAGGTCGTGGGCGATGCCGCTCAGGACGGCGCTCTCGCTATACTCGGTGCATTCCATACGGTCGGGTGCCTCCTCGATGACGGTGCCCTTGGAATCCTCAAGGAACGTGGAACGGGCGCGGATGACCACGCCGTACTTGCTTGCGAACTCGACGGCGCGCAGCTGCAGCACGCCGGCGCCGTTGGCCGACAGCTCAAGCATCTCGTCGTAGCTGAGGCGCTCGACGCGGTGGGCCTTGGGGCAGATGCGCGGGTCGGCCGTGTACACGCCGTCGACGTCGGAGTAGATCTCGCAGAAGTCAGCCTCGATGGCGGCGGCCAGGGCGACGGCCGTGGTGTCAGAGCCGCCGCGGCCCAGCGTGGTAATCTCGCCGGCGGCGTTGACGCCCTGGAAGCCCGCGACGATGACGATGTTGCCCTCGTCCAGGTCACGCTTGACGCGGTCCATGCCCACGATGCGGTCGATCTTTGCGCTGGTGTGCGTGGGGTCCGTCACGATGCCCACCTGAGCGCCGGTGTGGCTCACGGCGGGCACGCCCAGCGCCTGGACGGCCATGGCGAGCACGGCCACGGAGACCTGCTCGCCGGTGGCAAGCAGCATGTCCATCTCGCGGGCGGGAGGGTTGGGGTTGACGGAGTGGGCAAGGTCGAGCAGGTGGTCGGTGTTGTCTCCCATGGCGGAGACGACCGCGACGACCTGATCGCCCGACTGGTGGCGGCTGACCAGCTTCCGCGCGACGTTCTTCACACGCTCGGGAGTGGCCACAGAGCTGCCGCCGAACTTGGCGACGACGAGTGCCATGGGCTGAACCTTTCGACTATACGGGTCGGGATCGCGACGATGCGAACAAGCACGTGGAAGTATACGTTTGCCTGGGCCGCGAAGTGCGCACAGTATAGGGCATGAGCGGGTTTTCGGTACCATATTGACAATGGATGGAAACGCGCCCGACTCATACACACAGGACGTACGCAGCCAATGGCGGGGCCGCGCGGCACAAGCGGCGCCCCGGGGCGGCACGCGGCCCCGGACACGCATGCCCGGCCGACGTGCCCGGCTGATTTTTTCTCGCAGGCCACAGCGCCGGCGGGGCGGCCCTCCCCTGCCCCGCGCGCGCCTGCTACACTGCACCCGGCAGGCCGCCTCAACCCGGATGAGCAGGCCTGCAGGCGCTACCGCGCACATCGAAGACGGACGGCCGCGCACCGGGGCGCGGCAGAATCCAGGAGAGGGACATGACGCGAGACTTTGACGAAGATTACGACTACGATTGGCAGCCTCCCCGCGACGAGGACGGCCGCGGCTTCGACGACGCCTACCCCTTCGAGGGCGACGAGGGCGCCGACCGCTGGGCCGACGAGGAGGACGAGCCCGCCCAGGAGGGCGACCAGGCCGACAAGTACGACCACCACGAGCTGCTCGAGCAGCGCGAGGAGGTGCACTGCCCCGTGGCCAAGCGCTGCGGCGGCTGCGAGTGGCTCGCCATGCCCTACGACATGCAGCTCGAGCGCAAGCAGGACTACATCGAGGAGCTCTTCGCCGACTACCCCGTCGAGGTCGAGCCCCTCATGTGCATGGTGGACCCGCGCGGCTACCGCAACAAGGTGCAGCTCCCCTTCGCCCCGGGCAAGGGCAAGGACGGCCAGAGCGTCGTGCGCTGGGGCATCTTCGAGAAGGGCAGCCACTGGATCGTGCCCTGCAAGCAGTGCATGGTCGAGGACCCGGCGGCCCGCCCCATCATCGCCACGGTGGCCCGCCTCATGCCTGAGTTCGGCGTGACGCCCTACAGCGAGAAGACCTTCGAGGGCACCGTCCGCTACGCCCTCGTGCGCATCGCCCACGCCACCGGCGAGATCATGCTCACCCTCGTGTGCAACGCCGAGGAGCTGCCCCAGGACTTCATCGACGCCATCCTCGACGAGCACCCCGAGGTCACGACCGTGGTGCTCAACACCAACACCGAGCGCACGAGCGTCATCCTGGGCAAGCAGGAGCGCGTGCTGTACGGCCCGGGCTACATCGAGGACATCCTGTGCGGCTGCCGCTTCCGCATCTCCTCCAGCTCGTTCTACCAGACCAACCCCATCGCCGCCGAGGCGCTCTACGAGGTGGCCATCGAGATGGCCCACCTCACCTCCTCGGACCGCATCGGCGACGCCTACTGCGGCACGGGCACCATCGGCATCGTGGCCGCCAAGGCCAGCGGCGCCGAGCTCATCGGCATCGAGCGCAACGGCGACGCCGTGCGCGACGCCGAGGTGAACGCCCAGCTCAACGGCATCGAGGACGCCACCTTCGTCACCGCCGACGCCGGCAGCGAGTTCGCCCGCATGGCGCGTCGCGGCGAGCAGCTCGACGTGGTGTTCATGGACCCGCCCCGCGCCGGCTCCAGCCAGGCCTTCCTGGCCAACCTCAGCCGCCTGGGGCCCAGCCGCGTGGTCTACATCAGCTGCGAGCCCAAGACCCAGGTGCGCGACATCAAGGCCCTCGTGCGCAACGGCTACCGCATCAAGCGCATCTGCCCGGTGGATATGTTCCCCCACACCGACCATGTGGAGAATGTCGTGCTGCTCGAGCGCGGCCCTCGTCACGAGTTTGGCGCGCATCGTAAGAAGAAGCGGGCGTAAGAAGGGGAGGCGATCAGGGCACGCCAACTGCGGCGTTGGAAGAGGGCTCACGTACCGAAGTACGCTTCGCCCTCTTCCGCCTTGCATTTGACGCACCCTGACGCCTCTAAGGTCAAGGTCAAGACCTGTCTTCGGCATGAAAAGAGGCGCCTCGGACTTGCGGGTCTGGGGCGCCTCTTTGTTGGGGGCTGGCTTTGGGGTCTCAGGCTCGCCTACGGCGAGCTGAGACGGGCGGTACTGGGTAGCTCGCGCGGGCCCGCTACTCGGTGATCGTCACTTTACCGTCGGGCTGGACGTGGACGCGGGATTGGGCGAGGAGCTGGATGGTGGCGGGGTACAGCTCGTGCTCCACCTCGTGGATGGCCGCCTCGAGCTCGTCTTGGGTCCAGCCCTCCTGCACGGGCACGGCCTGCTGGGCGATGATGGGGCCGCAGTCGTAGTCGGCGTTGGCGAAGTGCACCGTGACGCCCGTCACCTTCACGCCGCGCTCGTAAGCCTCCTGGATGGCGTGCGCCCCCTTGAAGGCAGGCAGAAGCGCCGGGTGCAGGTTCACGATGCGGTTGGGGAAGGCCGCAAGCAGGGGCTCGCGCACCATGCGCATGTACCCCGCCATGATGACGTAGTCCACGCCGCGCTCGAGCAGCGTCGAGGCGATGACCTCGTCGGCGGCGATGGGGTCGGCGCGGTAGATGTCGGGCGTGAGCGACATCGTGGGGATGCCGGCGGCCGCGGCGCGCTTGAGGCCATAGGCGCTCTCGCGGCTCGAGATGACGATCTCGACGCTCGCGTCGAGCGTGCCGTCGGCGATGCGGTCGATGATGGCCTGCAGGTTCGTGCCCGAGCCCGAGATGAGAACGCCCAGCTTGATGGTCATGAGACTCCTCCAAACGAGAAACCGCCGCAGCGCGGGGCGCAAAGGCTGCGTGCACAGGGCGTGCACGTGCCCGGGCGCGGCGCGCATGCGGCGGCTTCCAAGGTTTCCAGACTACTTGTAGACGACCTTGCCCGTGCCCTCGACGATGCGGCCCACGGGGAACACCGTCTCGCCGGCGGCGGTCAGCGACTCGGCGATGGCGTCCACGTCGTCGGGGTCGCACACCACGCACATGCCCACGCCCATGTTGAACGTGCGGTAGGCCTCCTCGTCGGAGAGGTTGGCGGCCTCCACGGCGGCCTGCACCACGGCGGGCACGTCCCAGGTGCCCCACTCCACCTCGGCGTCGAGGTTCGCGGGCAGCACGCGGTTCAGGTTCTCGGTGATGCCGCCGCCCGTGATGTGGGCCACGCCGTGCACGCCCAGGCCAGCCTCAAGCAGGCCCAGGATGGGCTTGACGTAGATGCGCGTGGGCTTGAGCATGGCGTCCACCAGGCTCTCGCCGCCGAAGCGCTCCTGCGGGGCGGTGTACTGCGCGAGGTCGGCGCTCTCGTCGATGAGCACGCGGCGGGCCAGCGAGTAGCCGTTGGAGTGCAGGCCCGACGAGGCGATGCCCAGGATGGCGTCGCCCTCCTGCACCATCTCGGGCAGGATCATGCGGGGCTTGTCCACCACGCCCACGCAGAAGCCCGCGAGGTCGTAGTCGTCGCTGGCCATGACGCCGGGGTGCTCGGCCATCTCGCCGCCCACCAGGGCGCAGCCCGCCTGACGGCAGCCCTCGGCGATGCCGCCCACGATCTGGGCCACATGGCCGGCCTCGATGTGGCCGATGGCGATGTAGTCCAGGAAGAAGAGGGGCTCGGCGCCCGAGGCAAGTAGGTCGTTGACGCACATGGCGACCAGGTCGATGCCCACCGTCTCGTGGCGGTCGAACACCTGGGCCAGGCGCAGCTTCGTGCCCACGCCGTCGGTGCCGCTCACGAGAACCGGCTCCTCCATGTCCTTGAGCTTTGCCGCGCTGAACAGGCCGCCGAAACCGCCCAGGCCGCCGATGACCTCCGGGCGGTTCGTGGTGGCCACGCACGCCTTGATGGCGTCGACCGCGCGGGCGCCCTCGGTGGTGTCCACGCCGGCGTCCTTGTAGGTGAACTGCTGCTTTGCGCTGTCCATTTACTCGTACTCCTTTTCAATCTCGGCGGCCACGTCGCTCACGAGGCGGTGGCTGCACGCAGAGGCTTCTGCCAGGTTGTTGGGGGAATAGCCGTCAAGGAACTTGCCCTGCGAGAAGATGGGCGGGATCTCCACCGGGTAGGCGCCGTCGAAGCACGAGCAGCAGTAGCCGCCCTCGGGCACGCAGGCCAAAAGGCCCTTCTGGCTCAGGAACGCCAGGCTGTCGGCGCCGATCCACTCGCACACCTCCTCGGGGGTCTTGCGCGCGGAGATGAGCTGCGACTGCACGTCGGTGTCGATGCCGTAGAAGCACGGCCACTTGACCTCGGGGCTCACGATGCGCATGTGCACCTCGGTGGCGCCGGCCTCGCGCAGCATGCGCACGATCTGCTTGGAGGTGGTGCCGCGCACGATGGAATCGTCCACCACCACGACGCGCTTGCCCTCGATGGTCTCGCGCAGGGGGTTGAGCTTCAGGCGCACGCCCAGCTCGCGCATCTCCTGCGTGGGCTGGATGAAGGTGCGGCCCACGTAGCGGTTCTTCACGAAGCCCGTGCGGCAGGGGATGCCCGTGGCGCGCGAGAAGCCCTCGGCGCCGGGCAGGCCCGAGTCGGGCACGCCGATGACGAGGTCGGCCTCCACGGCGCTCTCGCGGGCGAGCTGCTCGCCCATCGCGACGCGCATGGAGTGGACGGACTGGCCGTCCATGACGGAATCGGGGCGGGCGAAGTACACGTGCTCGAAGACGCACAGGGCCTCGCGGCGGGGGGTCACGGCCTGCTCGCTCACAAGGCCCTCGGCGTTGATGCGCAGCACCTCGCCGGGCCTGACCTCGCGCACGAACTCGGCGCCCAGGATGTCGAAGGCGCACGTCTCGCTCGCCACGCACCAGCCGCCCTCCCCGGGCAGCTTGCCGAGCACGAGCGGGCGGATGCCGTTGGGGTCGCGGAAGGCGTACAGCGAGTCGCCGTTGATGAGCACCATCGCATAGGCGCCCTCGAGCAGCTCCATCGTGCAGCGGATGCCCTCGCGGATGTGGTGGGTGTTCTGCGTGAAGTAGCCGATGAGGCGCGTGGCCACCTCGGAGTCGGTGTTGGACATGAAGGGCACGCCCAGGTCGATGAGCTGGCGGCGCAGGCTCTCGAAGTTGACGAGCGTGCCGTTGTGCGCGAGCGCGATGATGACGTCGCCGATGGTGGACAGGTGCGGCTGCGCGCCGGCCCATCCTCTGCCGCCCGCCGTGCCGTAGCGCACATGGCCGATGGCCAGGTCGCCCTTGAGCGTGGCGATGTCGGCGTCGGAGAACACCTGGGTCACCAGGCCCTCGTCCTTGCGCACGAGCACGGTGGAGCCGTCACCGATGGCGATGCCGGCCGACTCCTGCCCGCGGTGCTGCAGGGCGTGCAGCGCGAAGTAGGTCATGCGGGCCACGTCCTTGCCGGGGGCCCACACGCCGAAGACGCCGCACTCCTCCTCGGGGTGGTCGGCCGGGGCGTCCGGGTCGAACAGGGCGTCTAGGTCGTCTGCGGGATACATCTGTTCCTAAGCCTCTCCCTCGGTTGCTGTGCCCGCGGCCTCGTCGGCGGCGGACTGGATATCGGCCACCTGCTCCTGGGTGCCGGAGGCGCCCGTGTCGCCGCGCTCGACGCACACGAGCATGGTGCGCTCGTTGTCCGTGGCGTAGCTGCAGGTCGAAAGCAAGTAAAGGTGCGTCACACCGTCGGGGGTGGCGTTGGCCGCCCGGGCCGACGACCTCGTGATGAGCGACTGCGTGTACGAGGAGAAGTCGTTGTAGTCGATGAAGCTGAAATGCAGGATCGTCTCGTCGTAGCCCGACACGACGATCGAGCACAGCGGCTCCAGGGTGTGCAGGGTCCCGTCGGCCGTGACGTAGTACACCTTGTCGAGCGTGTCGAACTCCGCCTGGTCGGAATAGTCGGCCACCTTGGCGAACATCGCCCCGTTCTTGAGGTGGTGGCCGTAGAGCACCGTCACGTAGTCGGACAGGGAGCTCGAGCTGCGAAAGTCCATGAACACGGAACCGGCCAGGTTGTACTGGCCCAGGAACGTGTGCTCAAGGTACCAGTCGTTGTCGGAGTGCTGGGCCACCGGGTAGTTCACGATGGTGCCGGGAATCTGCACCCATCCCACGATCTCGGGGTTCTGCTGGGTGAGCGCGGCGAAATCCACCGTGGGGGTGTTCGTCGCCTCGTTTTGCACCACGGCTTCCTCGGCCAGGGTGTCGTACTCCTCGCTGCCCGCCTTGTACTCGGCCTGCGAGGAGAAGAAGAGGTAGGCCGCCACGCCGATGGCCACCGCGCCCGCCACGAGCAGCAGCACGGCGAGGGCCATGAGGCCTTTGGAGCCCTTCTTCTTCCTCGGCGGCTCGGGCTGCGAGGCGAACCGGGGCGCGACGCGGCTGAAATCCCTGACGGGCATCTGCTGGGTGCGCTGGTCCTCATAGCCCCACTGCGCCTGCGGCTGGGGCGCGGCCTGGCGCGACGGCTTCAGCGGGTCGTAGGACATGTCGTTCCAGGACTCGTCCCAGCCGTCCTCGCTAGACAAGCTTGCCCCCCAGGACCTTGGCCGCGCTGGGCTTGTCGAAGTTGCCCTCGGTACGGGCCGTGAGCTCCTTCATCACCTTGCCCATGTCCTTCTTCGAGCTGTAGCCGCCCTCGGCCAGGATCTGGTCGATGAGCGCCTCGAGCTCGGCGCCTCCGAGCTGGGCGGGGAGCAGGTCCTCGAGCACCTTCACCTGGCCGGCCAGCATCTCGGTGCGCTCCGGGTCGGTGCCGGCCTTGCGCGAGAACTCGAGCGTCTCGGAGGTCATCTTGATGAGCTTCTTGACGCACGCGGTGACGTCGGCCTCAGTCACCTCGCGGCGCTGGTCGATCTCGATCTTCTTGAACTCCTCGTTCACCTGGCGAAGGATGGACAGGCGGGCCTTGTCCTTGGCACGCATGGCGTCCTTGATAAGCTCGAGAACCTCAGCCTTCTGCATGGTTCCTCCCCTGGGTCGAAGCCGCCGGGCGGGCGGCGGGCATGAAAGTTGCACCCGCTCAGAATACGACAAGCAGGCCGCCTGAGACATGCACTCAGAACAAAATGGGATGTTTCTACGATATGGGCTGGCGCAGGCGGGAACTTGTGGTATTCTCCCACTCACGCGGGCATCGCCAAGTGGTAAGGCCCCAGCTTCCCAAGCTGGTATTCGCGGGTTCGAATCCCGTTGCCCGCTCCATCGCATGTCTCAGGCCGGATGCCCTTAGGTGTCCGGCCTTTTTCGTTTGCAAGGAGGCGCACGTGCTCGTTGAAGTGGTCCGGCGCGTCGAGCGCCTGCTCGCAAGCGGCGTCGAGCCCCTGTCGCGGGGCGTGAACGCCTCCCGGCTCATGCGCCTGGTGGACGAGGCCATGGGCGAGGACCTCGTGCGCTTCTCCGACGGGCGCATGCTCATCTGGCACATCGCCCGGCACGACGGCTATCAGATCCCCGAGTACCCCATGGCGGGCTGCGGCGACGTCAAGGAGTTCCTGGCCGATGAGGGCGCGCGCAACGTCCCCGACTGGTACCGCGCCCACTTGGGCATGGATTTGGCAACCTACGAGCAGATTTGGCGCTACGAGCTGGTGATGGTGCGCAACCGCGCGCTGTGGCGGCGGGTGTTCCTCGTGCCGAGCGGCCTGACGCAGACGCATGCCGGCGACGCACAGGCAACGCGCCAGCTCGCGCGCGAGGTCACCGCATGGCTCACGTTTGCCCTGGGTTGGCAGACGGCGGCCGACGACGCGCGGCTCTTCAGGCGCTGAGCGCGGCCGGCGCAGCCTTGTGCGACTGAGACCTGCCGTGCCTCACGGGCACCGCATGAAGCCGGGGCCGTCCCACCGAGGTGTGCGACGCCGACCTCTCCTGCGTGCGTCTGGGCTCCCCACAGTCATGCGCCGACGCCAAACAAAACGGGCCAGGCAGCGCATGCCGCCTGGCCCGTCTGTATGCATGGTGGGTCGTGCGGGGGTCGAACCCGCGACCTTGGGATTAAAAGTCCCCTGCTCTACCAACTGAGCTAACGACCCGTGACGCCCGATATTACCCCATCGGCCGTGCGATTCACAGGCGCTTGCCTCAATTCACCGCTTGAACAACCAGATTGGCTGGGTGGCGGGCCTTACAGGTCGAAAAGGGCCCGGCGCACCTCCGGCTCGTCCTCGGGGCGAGCGGCCACAAGCACCGTGGCCCCCGAGGAGATGAGCGTCGAGGCCGAGACCGGCCGATAGGCGCCGTCGGCCCAGCGCGCGAGCAGCGACGCGCCCTCGGGCAGGTCAATCTCGCTCACGCGCCGCGCGCTCTCCGTGCCGCCCGACAGGCCTGCCGTCTGCACCTCCATGAGGACGAAGCCGTCGTGGGCCAGCGGCATCACGTTGCGCTCACCCGACGACATGATCATCGCCGACTGCACCATGTTGGCGATGGCCGTGGTGGAACTCACCGTCTCGATGCCCATCTTCACGAAGATGCGCTCGTTTCGGGGGTCGTTCACGCGCGCCACGTTGCGCGGAACGCGGTACAGGGTCGAGGCGATCTCGCACGAGGCGAGGTTGTCGTCGTCGTGGCCCGACAGGGCGCAGTACACGTCGGCGTTCATGATCCCCGCCTCCACGAGCGACTTCGTGTCGCAGCAGTCCCCGGCGATCACCATCACGCGGCCCGTGAGGTGAGCGCAGAGCGTGGAGATGTGCTCCGTGTCGCTCTCGACGATGGCCACCTCGTGCCCGGCGGCCAGCAACAGCTTCGCCGCCGCCTCCCCCACCTTGCCGCCGCCGCCCAAGACGAAATACATCCGCTACCCCCTCGTGACGAGACCGGCCAGGACCGCGGCCTTGGCCGGCAGATCCTTGATGGGCTCGCCCTTCATGTACTCGGCAAGCTGGGGTAGGGCGCTCTCATGAGCCACCGCCACCACCGTGTCGCCGTCGTGCAGGAACATGTTGTGCGTGGCCAGGAACTGCTCGTTGTCATGCTCGAAGAGCGCCACATGGATCTCACCCAACGCCTCGAGGTCGCGCACGTGGATGACGCGCGGTGTCTGCAGCGTGAAGGTCAGCACCTCGTACTCGCCGAACGTCTCCAGGTGATGGGCGCGTCGAGCGCGCACCTTGGTGGCCATGCTCTCGGCCACAAGCTCGGTGTCGCAGATGTAGTCCAGGCCGAGCTGCTTGTAGAGCTGGATGTGCTCGGGGTTGATGAGGCGCGTGAGGACGTGCGGCACGTCGTAGAGGCGGCGCGCCACCTCGCTGGACATGAGGTTCACGTTGTCCAGGCTCGTGACCGCGGCAAAGGCGTCGCAGTCCTTGATGCCGGCCTGCTCGAGCACCATCTCGTCGTAGCCATGCCCCACCACGCGCATGCCCTGGAACTCGCTGGAAAGCCCGGCCAAGGCAGACGGGTCGACGTCGATGACCGTCACGAGGTTCTCGGGCGTGTCCAGCACCTCGGCAAGCTGCTTGCCCACCCGCCCACATCCCACAATGATGATTCTCACGTCTCGTCCTTCTATACGGATGCGGCCGCCCCGCCGGGCCGTCTGGCCTAGCGGGGCGGCCGCATGTTCCCCGATCTTTGCCCAGTTGGTAGCCTAGGCGTTCTTGATGACCTCTACCACCATGTCAACCGCGTCCTCGATGGCGAGCGGGTCGAGCTTCTCGGGCGAGTCGCCCGTCCACTGGGCGTTGGCGGGCACGCCGCGGTCCACGCCGCACAGCGTGACGGCGCGGCAGCCGCAGTCGAGCGCGACGCTGGCGTCGCTCGTGCGCCACGGCATGCGGGCCAGGGCCAGGGGGCGGTTGATGTCGGCGCTTGCCTGGCCGAACAGGTTCACCAGGCGACGGTCGGCCTTGATGGCGCTGTGGTCGGCGCGCTCCTCCACCACGAGGGACTGGCGACCTGCGCCCAGGCACTCCAGGTTGATGAAGTAGGCGCCGTTGACCTGGTCGCGATAGGTCGAGATGAAGTCGCGGATACCGGCGTTGCCGGCCTCGCCGGCACCGGTGAGCACGAACCACACCTCGTGCGCGGTGAGGTCGCGGTCGCCCAGGCGCATGGCGGCGCGGCGGGCGCGCACGGCCTCCTCGGCCTCGACGCTCACGTGGCGCTGACGGCGCGGCGCGGCGCCGCCCTGCCAACGGTTGTGGCCGCCCTGCTGGCCGGAGGCGTCGTCGGAGAAGTTGTCCCAGGAGCCGATCTGGGCGCCGTTCTTCTTCGCGTCGTAGCCCTCCTCCAGGCCGAGCCAATCGTTGAACGACTGCTCCTGCATCTGCTGCTGCATGTCGGCGGCACGGGTGGAGATGCGGCCCTTCTGGCGTGACTTCTTCGCCTTGCGGCCGCGCTTGGGAGAATCGGACAGGTCGGTGGAGAAGCCGGCGAGGTCCTGACGGCGCGCCTGCTCGAGCATGGCGGGCGTCACCGACTGGTGCGTGCCCGTCTCGAAGTCCATGCTGGAGAAGTCGTCGGGGTTGTAGTCGCCCACCGTCTGGATGTTGGACACGCCGTAGGGGTCGACAGCGGCCACCGCGGGGTCGGGCAGGTCGCCTAGGAAGCGCGTGGCGGTATTGCCGGCCGAGACGGGCTTGAACGAGGAGGTGCCCCAGGTGGGGTCCTGGATGACGGAGGCCGTGAAGGAGTTCGGTTCGTCCATGACGAACTGGGCCGAGACGTTGGCTGAGTGCATGGCCACGTCGCGCGGGGTGGTGCCGCCTGCGCGCAGCTCCGTGTCGGGCTCGTCGGCGGAGGTGATGGTGCTCACCGAGGAGTCGAGCGGCGTGAGCAGGGAGGTGGCGGCGGCAGGCTGGGGGTTGCCCGACAGGCGGTTCTCACGCACGATGGAGGCGAACATCGCGTCGGCCTCGGCGTCCTTCCTGGCCTCGGGGTCGAGAGGGGCTGGCGCGGCCGGGGCGGCAAGCTCGTGGGAGTCGAAGACGGTCGTGCGGCCCTGCTCGGCCGACTGCGCGGCGCCGGCAGCATCGTGCTGGCTGGCCCTGTGGGCAGGACGGCCCTCATGCTCCACGTACTCGATCTGGCAGCTCTCGGGGAGGATCCCCATGGCGCGCAGGGTCTTCAGGCCATGACGCGTGGCCTTGGGCGCGGCAGGCACCTCGGCGGCGGGACGTGCCTCCAGGGGACGGCGCGGGCGCATGACCATCTGGTCGTCGGCGCCCTCGGCGGGCATGGTGCGGCGGGGCTGGGCTGCCTGCTCGCGCGACGGGCGCGAGGCGGCCTGCGCGCGGGCGGGGCGCTCGGGGCGGGCGGACACGTTCACGGCGCGCTCGTCGGCCTCGTCAGCGTCGGACTCCTCGGCGAAGTCGGCGTCGTCGGCAAGGTCGCCCTCGTCGCGGATCTCGTCGTCGGGGCCGAAGGGCATGCCGTCGGGGCAGGGGCGGATGCGGTCGAGCACGCCGAAGACGGCGGCCACGCCCGACTTGTTGTTGTTGGCGCCAAGCGTGTAGGAGAGCACGAAGAGGTGCAGCAGCGTGCAGACGGCCCAGGCGACGAGGACCACCGAGGCGATCACGGCCAGGGCCGCGCAGAAGGCATGGATGCCCGAGAGGAACGACAGCAACTGGACGAGGAGGCACACCACGCTCACGATGAGCGCGACGTCCATGATGCGGGGCAGGTAGGGCTTGACCCATGCGATCGCCGGCTTGCTCAGCAGGTCGGAGCGCGGGGTGTCGTAGTGAGCGATGACCACCACGGGACGCGCCTTCTGGCCGTCGGAGGGGTTGACCGCGGCGGGATGGCGCGCCACGACGTTCTGGCTGGCACCCTTGAAGCCGAGCAGCGCGTAGGTCTTGATTCCGAAACGCGTGTCGAGGAGGTAGAGCACGCCGCACAGGGCGACGAGCACGAACATCACGACGCTCACTGCGCCGGAGAGAAGAACGCCCAGCAGCGTGAAGACGGCCACCAGGATGACGAGGACCGCCAGGCCCAGGTTGCCGTGCCAGGTGTAGTTGAAGCTCTTCTGCATCGACTGCAGCCCATGCTGATGAAAGACGCGCGCAAGAGCCGCTGCCGCGTCGATCTCCTCACGGGTGCCCGCAGGGGCTATCTCATATTCCTTCGTGAGGTAGCGCATGGTTTCCTTGGCGTCGGCCATCCGGGTGTTCCTTCCAAGCGTGTCGTACATGTTCCGTTTCAGTGCTGTGTTTGAGGTAAGACGTGCTGATCGGCCCAGCCGGGCCCGTGGCCTAAGCGGCCTGCTCCTCGGAGGACGACTCCTCGGCAGGCTGCTCCTCGGAAGTCTGCTCCTCGGCAGTCTGCTCCTCGGCCGGGGCGGCCTGCTCGTCGGTCGCGGCGTCCTGCGAGGCGTCGGCGGCCTGCTCCTGCTGGGCGGCGGGCAGCTCGCCCGTCACGGCAGGGGCGATCGAGGTATAGGCACTCACCGTGGCGTCGGCAGGCAGGAGCTTCTCGCGGGCATAGGCGTAGTTGGACAGGTAGGCGTCCACCGAGGCGTCGGTGGGACCGTACTGCGACACGTACTCGCTGGCCGTGCCGGGCAGGTTCGCCTGGGCGGCCTCGCGGTTGGACGTGGCGTTGTTGTACCAATCCATCTGGCTGTTGGCGCCGTCGGCATCATTGTTATTAATGATGTAGCCGTTGTGGGTGTAGCGGGCGCTCGTCTGGTCGGCGTAGGCGCTCAGGTAGGCCTGCATGACGGCGAAGTCCACGGAGGTGTAGGTCGCGGCGGCGTCGTTCACGATGGAAAGCGCGCTCTGCAGGTCGTCGTAGGCGGACTGCTCGTTGGTCAGGATGTCCTGGGGGTTGAGCCAGCTGATGTCGCCGCCGCCGTTGTAGGCGTTCCAGAGCTCGTCGGCATAGGAGAGCTTCGAGTCGGCCTGCGCGATGAGGTCGTACGCCTGGTTCAAGGCAGCGAGGGCCCCGGACGTGGCCGAGCCGGCGCCCTGGATCTGACGGGCGGCCTCGAGCATGGAGCGGCGGGCCGACACGCTCGTGAGCACCGCGTTGGCCACGTCCTGCTCATCGGCGCTCATCTTGGAGGAGTTGCGTAGGGCCTCGTTGGCGCTCGTCTCGGCGCTCGAGAGGCTGTTCTGGGTGGTCGTGGACTGCTCAAGGGCGCGCGACAGCTCCTCGGACGCGTCGCCTCCCGTGATCTGGGTGGCGACGGCCTCGTCGATGGACGCGATGACGCCGTCGGTGGTGACGAGCGACGCCACGGCGTCGTCGAGGTTCTGCCTGGCCTGGGTGGCCTCCTGGCTCGACACGAAGTAGAAGGCCGCGGCGAAGATGGCGACGACGATGATGACGATGACCGCCACCACGACGCCCGTCTTCTTGGAACCGCCCTCGCTGAAGGCCGTGTCGAACTCCCTGCCGCCGGCCTGGCCCGCGCCGTTCTGGATGGGGAACAGGCCCGAGTCCGCGCCGGAGGTGTTGGCCATCTTGGCCGCCACGAGCGGGTTGGCAGGCCCGCTCACCGGAGAGTCGGCGGGCGTAAGTTGAGGCTGCTGGGGCTGAGGCTGGCCCTGGCCGGCGCCCATGATGGCCAGGAACTCCTCGGTCTCCCCGCCCTTGCTGGCGGCGTACACGGGACGCATGGGCGACGAGGCGCTGCCGTTGGGGGCATAGCTGGAAAGGTCATGGGAACCCGTGGTGTGAGATGACGAGGCATACGAGGGCGAGGTCCCTGCCTGATTGGAGGAACCCTTGCCCGAGCTGGTAAAGTGGCTACCCGCAGAGGCTGCGCACATATAGAACTCCTTCTTTTCTCGTGGGTCTCGGGGGAGACTCACTTGCAGATTCTATAATCATCGCACGATGCACGTCTGTTTGCAGCGACTTCCTCAATTTGTCGCATAGTTTGCTGATAATCGCCCCAAGCCATTGAACGCAGCTGAAAGGAGGGTCGATGGAGCACGACGCAGCCCCCTGCGCGCAAATCGGCCCCGACGAGAGGCTCATACTGCTCTTCTGGGCCCTGAGCCAGCCACTCACCGTCTCGCAGATGGCGCAGCGCGGCCTCTTGGGCCAGCCCGGCCTGCAGGAGCAGACCTACGAGCGGACGTTTCGCCGCATGCGCGACGACCTCAAGGCAAACGGCATCCACCTCAAGGAGGTCCGCATCTGCGGCCAGGCTGCCTGGCGCGTGGACAAGTCGGCGACCTATATGGACCCGGCCTCGCAGCTCCAGGTTCCCGCCATGAAGATCTGCATGCTCCTGGAGGCATACCTGGCCTCGAAGCAGGGCAACGCCCAGCCGGGAAGCGAGGTCTACCTCGAGCGCCTGCGCCGCGCCCACGATAAGCTCGTCTTAGGCAGGGAGACGCCCGTGCTCCTCGGCGGGCAGGCAGGCCAGCCGGATGGGTGCACGGGCCTGGAGGCGCTCATGGACGCCTACGCCCAGCGGCGGCGCGTGCAGTTCGACTACACCGACGCCAAGGGCCTCGCCGCACAGCGCGACGTTGAGGTCTACGGCATCTTCCGCCATGACGCACATATGTTCTTTGTGGCATATGACCTGGGCAAATCTGGCATTCGCGTCTTTCGCGACGACCGCATCGCACCCCAGAGCGTGCAGGTCTGCAAGGAGGCCTACGAGGTGCCGGCTGATTTCAGCGTCGCGAAGTGGCGCGGGCTGCCCTTCGAATACGGCTCCGACGAGCTCTGCGCGAGCTTTACGCTGATGGGCGACCGCGTCGCAGCCGAGCGCCTCATCCAGGAACGCGGGACCTGGGTCGACGAGCACACCTGGCAGGTCGTCGCCCGCAACAAGCAGGCACTTTGCCGATGGGCGGTCAAGGCGCTCCAGGCGGGCCTCCGGCTGACGCGACCCGACGACGTTGCCGCCATGCTGGCACAAGGACTGGAGAGGACGGCGCAGGCACATGGCTAGGGGACGCCAAACCAAGAGCGCGGCTCTCGACAAGATGATCCGCGTGCTCCAGACGGTGAACGCCCTCTCCCCGCACGACGTCTCTCGCGACGCAGACCCCATCTGCCTGGATGAGTTCGCCCGCCTGGCAGGCATGACGGCCAAGGAGTGCCGCCGCGTCATCGACAAGATCAACTACGGGTGCGGCGACGTCATCCCGGCCGCCTGGGTCGAGCTCGACGAGCAGGGCATGGTCCATCCCCATCGGCTCAACTTCGCCTTCGACGGCCTCCTGCGCCTCAACCGCCCCGAGGCCCTCGCGCTGCTCATCGCCCTGCGCTCCTCGGGCGCCGACGGCGACGGGCACCTGGCCTCCCTGGTGAGGGGGGCCCTGCCTGACATCGAGGGCGCACGACTCGACACGGTGCTCGGGCAGTCGACGATGCCCGTCGGGGCGCTCGAGACGCTTGCCGAGGCCATCGCGGGCTCCGAGGTGGTCGAGTTCGACTATCTGGACGCGAGGAACGTCCGGACGCACCGCGCCGTCGAGCCCTGCCAGATCTGGTACGACTCGACGCTGGAGACCTGGTCGGTGAGCGCATGGTGCCGGCTGCGACAGGCCATGCGCGTCTTCCGCGTCGACCGCATGCTCAGCGTCCCCGCCGCCACGGGCGAGTCCTTCACGCCCAAAGACACCCCGGCGCCTACCGCCGGTCAGGGGTCGCTGGGCCAAACCGTGCAGGCGGTGCTTGCCGTGCACGACCCCGCGGTGCTCGCCCAGGACGCCTGGCCCGGGCTTGAGGAGCTCACCGAGGCGACGCCCGCCCAGCTCGCGGCGCTTTCCGAGCAGGAGCTGGCGCACGGCGCGTTCGTCGCCCAGATACCCTGGCAGGCCGAGTCGGCCTGGCTCGTGCAACAGGTGGTCGCGAGCCTGGGTGCCGTCGAGGCGCTCGCCCCCGCGCGCCTGCGCGAGGACGTCCGCGCCCACGCGCGCACGCTGCTCGAGAGGCTCGGCTGACCTTTCGGGCGCCGTTGCCTGCAGGGGTCGGCGGATGAGCCACTGACAAAAAACGGGGCGGGCCGCCACTGGCGACTCGCCCCGTTCCCCCTAAAACACAAAGCGTCGACATCCCCCTGATGAAAAACGCATAACTCACTATAGCGTCTGCCACTTGCGGCTGCAATAGGTTCTTTTGGCGAATTTTCACCGCAGAGTATATGGAGCCAGGCGCTACTCGTGCGTTTTGCGCCAAGTGCGCAGGTAATCGCCTATTTCAGCCGCGCCGAGCACCTCGAAGTCCTTCTTGGGCAGCGAGGCCATAAAGACCTTGCCGTACCACATCGACGTCAGGCGCGGGTCCGCCAACACGAGCGTCCCCTTGTCGGTGGAGGAGCGGATGAGCCTGCCCACCGCCTGCTTGAAGGCCAGCACGCTCTCGGGCAGGTCGTGGTTGCGCCACGCGTCCTTGCCCTCGCGCAGCTTGCGCTCAAGCGAGACCGGCTCAGTGGGCGGCGTGAAGGGCAGGCGCGGGATCACCACGCAGCGCAGCGTGTCGCCCTGCGCGTCGAACCCCTCCCAGAACGACTTCAGCGCGAACAGCGAGCTGGACTTCTCGGCGATAAAGTGCTCGCTGATGCGGCGCACGTTGCTCTTGCGCGACTGACAGGCCAGCTCAAGGCCATGCTGCGCCAGCTGGGGCGCCACGAGCTCATACATGCGGTCCATCTCGGCGCGGCTCGTGAAGAGCGTGAGCACGCTGCCCTGCATGGCCAGGTGTATGTCCACAAGCAGCTTGGGGAGCTCCTCCGTGAAGGCATCCTTCTGCTTGGTGGGGTCGGGCAGGTCGCGCGCCACCACGATCCCCATATTCGAGTCGAAGTCGTAGCTCGAGGCGAGCTTGAGGCTCACATAGCCCCCGCGCGCTCGGTCCAGGCCCACCTCGCGGGCGAAGTGGTCGAACCTGTCGCCCACCGCCATGGTGGCGCTGGAGTACACGACGCTCTGCATCTCGGGATACCAGGCCCCGGCCAGCTGCGCCCCCACGTCCATGGACTCGGCCACGAGCTCGTAGGCCTCAAAGCCGCTGCGCTGCGTGAACGAGGCGGAGTAGACGTAGTGCGAGTCGGAGCCGTCCAGGATGCACTCAAGCGCCTCGTGGACGCTTGACAGGTCGCCCACCGCCCCCAGCAGCTCGCTCAGACGGTCCTGCAGCTCAGGATCGGGGTTGGTCATGTCCGACACGGCCTGCTGGATGGCACGGGCGCACTCCACGGCATGGCCGAGCGCCTGGGAGAACGCCCGTCCCGACTCCTCCACGCCCACCCACGCGTCGTTGGCGCGCATCTCGGCGTCTATCCAGATGCTCTGCGTCTCGTAGGCCTTCTTGGGCGAGACCTTCTTGCAGAACGTCTTGAGGTCCGAGAAGAACAGGCCCGAGGCGATGTAGGAGCGCGACATCTCGCTGGCGGCCTTGGAGATGAGGCCGCACATGAGCGTCGAGGCCGGCTTGGTGGAGGCGCTGCGCGCAAGCGTGCCCAAGGCGCCGCTCGACGAGCCTCCCACCAGCTCGAAGGCCGACTGCACCTCGCGGGAGTTCACGCGACGCGCCCACTGCCTGCGGGCTTCCGACTCGGCAGAATGTGCCTCGTCAACCACCCAGAAGCGCGCGGGCGGCAGCACCTCGATGTCGCTTCCCACCTGGCGGAACAGCAGCGAGTGGTTCGTCACCACCACGTCGCAGCTCTGGGCGCGCTTGCGGGCCAGGTGCAGGAAGCACTTGTTGGGGAAGAAGGGGCAGCGCCTCTTCTGGCACTCGGTGGAGGTGGAGGTGAGGTCGCCGCGCTGGATCTTGCCCCAGCGCACGCCCAGCGAGGTCACGTCGCCGTAGGGCGACTGCACGGCGTAGCCCAGCGTCGCCGCAATGGCGTCGAGCAGCTCAGGGCAGGGCTCGGGCAACTTGCGGCCCTCTCGTGCGTCCCCCTCCCCTTGCGCGGGTGCCGCCGAGGAGCCCGCGCGAAGCCCGACGCGCAGCAGGTGCGCCACCTTGCGCAGGCACGGGTAGTTGTCGAAGCCCTTGAGGGCCGTGTACTCCACCTTCTCGCCCAGGGCCTGCGCCAGAAGCGGCAGCTCGCGGTTGATGAGCTGGTCTGCCAGGGCGTTCGACTTGGTGGCAACCCCCACGGTGATGCCGTTTGCGCGGGCGAGCAGCACGCTGGGAAGCAGGTACGCCACCGACTTGCCCACGCCCGTGCCGGCCTCGAGCGCCGCGGGCTTGCCCTCGCGAAACGCCTGCGCCACGGCAAGCGACATCTGAAGCTGCTCGGAGCGCGGCTCGTACCCCGCATACATCTTGCCCACCGTACCCTGCGCGGTGAAGGCCTCGCGTATCTCGTCGTCGGCCGGGTAGACGAGGCCCCGGTTCTCGGCGACGTCGCGGGCGTCGTCGCGCGCGCTGGCCGAGGTGCGCGAGCAGCGCTCCTGGCGTGCGTCGGCAAGCGAGAAGGGCGCGTCGGGCTCCATGGCGGCCATGTGGGCGAAAATGGGCCGGTAGCCCCACTCCACGTCGGGGTACATCTGCGCCAGGCGCTGCGCCAGCCCCGCCGGCAGGTCGCTCGCCGCCACGAGCAGGATGCGCCACAGCCCGCACGTGGCGATGACGTCGTCGATGGCGCGGTGCGTGGAGGCATGCAGGCCGAAGGCGCGCGACAGGTCGTGCAGCTTGTGCGACGACAGGCACGGCAGCACGATGCGCGACAGCTCCAGCGAGTCTATCCAGGGCCCGCCCACGCTTTCCCCGCCCATGCCCTTCTCCATGAAGTGGCGGTCGAAGGTCGAGTTGTGGGCGATGATGGGGGCGTCCTGCGCAAAGTCGCGCAGCTTGGCGCACACCTCAAGCGCGCACGGCGCGTCGGCCACCATCTCGTTGGTGATGCCCGTTATCTGCACGACCTCCGGGGGGATGGGCTTCTCAGGACGCACGAACATGTCGAAGGTGTCGACGACCTCGTTTCCCCGCAGGCGCGCGGCGGCGACCTCTATGAGCTCGCAGTCCTTGAAGTCAAGGCCCGTGGTCTCGGTATCGAGCACCACCACGTCGTCATCGAGCAGCCCGAACTGAGATACCCTTGCACGCGATGCCAATGTGGCGTAACGTGCCGCGACATCGTCGTCGCAGCCGGGCATGATGATGGAGGCAAGCTCCGGCAATATCGTATCATTCAAGGTGTGCCGCTCCTCAGCAATGACCTTCCACATGCGTAAAGCGTGATGGTATCCTTTTCACAGTCAAACAAAGGGGGATACATGGGAAAAGTTGACGTTTATTTTTCTGACTACCTGGTGGTTGAGCAGACCAGCGAAGAGGCAAGCAAGCTGCTCTCCAGCAGCATGTGCGTCATCGGCATGCCTTTGAAACTCGTCTGGCTGCCCGACGAGGACCTCTTCGCGGTCAACACCGCCTCGGGCGAGACGCTGGGCCGGGCCAACCCCAAGAACAAGCTTGCCATCCGCGAGTCCCTCGCCAACGGCAACGAGGGCGCCTGCTGGCTGTCGCTCGTGTGGTACGACAACGCCGACCAGCGCTTCCACGCCGAGATCGTCTATCAGTTCTACAACGTGAAGGCCTCGCAGACCACCGAGAAGGCCAACCTCGACGCCTTCACCCAGCACACCTCGCAGCGCCTGGCGCAGGGCAAGCGCCCCGTGGTCAACCTCACCGGCGCCGGCTGGGACCAGGTGCTTGAGACCGGCGACTGGGAAAGCCCCGACCAACATCCCTACCCCATCAACACCAAGCGCAACTCCGGCTGCGTCATCCTCAAGCGCAAGCGCTCCCTGGGCGACAAGCTGGCCATGTCGCTTCTCTCCAGCTCGCCCGCCCTGCAGTGGACCGTCTTCATCGTGCTTGCGATCATTGTCATCGTCATCCTGTTCTTTGTGGGCCGCTGCGCCCTGGGGGCATAGGCGCCCCCGCCTTCGGGAACAAAGCAGCCACGTCCACCATCGCACCTGTTAGGAGCCATAGATGGCCAAAAGCGGCATCATCTTGTACAACTCGTTCACGGGCTACACCAAGCGCTACGCCGAGTATCTCGCCGAGACGCTCGACTATGCGATCAAGCCCATCCAGAAGGCCAACCTCTTCAACGTCTCGACCTACCCCACCATCATCTTCGGCGGCCCGCTGCACCACAACCGCATCGAGGGCATCCGCGGCATCATCGACGGGTGCAGCTACTTCGGCGAGCAGAACCTCATCGTCTTCTCCGTGGGCATCTCCTCGCTCAACGCCGACCTCGAGAAGCAGATCAAGCTCAAGAACTGCGGCGAGCTTCCCATGGAGTCCTTCCTGTACCAGGCACTTCCGGGCGGCTTGAGCCGTGCCGACTGCCAGCCCGGCGGGCGCATGGGCAAGCTCGTGGAGACCTACCGCGCCAAGCTCGCCGAGGGCAAGAAGCTCACGCGCGGCGACAAGCTGGCCCTGGCCATCGCCGACGGCGAGCGCGAGGAGCAGGACCGCTTCAACACCGAGGCCTGCGCCACCATCGTCGCGGCCGCACGCAGCGTCGCGCAGTAAGCCTACCGGCAGGCCTGCACGCGCAGGCTCGCCCCGACAAGCGGTTCAAACGTCGAAGCCCCGCCTGACCTAATCCGGTCGGGCGGGGCTTCGCTTTTTCGTGCTCGATAGGGCGGAGTTAACCTCATGCGGCACCGCGATGTTTCACATGGAACAGCGGGCGGGCTTTCTTGCGGCCTGCTCGCCTAACCCTGCAGCGCCAGCTCCAGCAGGCGAACGCACACCTGGCCGAAGTCCATGCCTGCCTTCGAGGCCGCGTCGGGCAGAAGCGAGGTGGGCGTCATGCCGGGGATGGTGTTCGTCTCCAGGATGACGGGCGTGCCGTCCTGGGAGACGATGAAGTCCGAGCGGCTCACGCCCCGGCAACCCAGCGCCTTGTGGGCGAGCACCGCCGCGGCCTGCACACGCTCATAGACCTCGGGGTCGAGGCGCGCGGGGATGATGTGCTCGGCGCCGTTCGCGCTGTACTTCACCTCGAAGTCGTAGAACTCCGCATGGGGGACGATCTCGATGACGGGCAGGGCCTGCGGGTCGTCGTTACCCAGGACGGCCACGGTGACCTCGGTGCCGCTCACATAGCTCTCCACCATGACGGACTGGCCGCACGCGAAGGCGACCTCCAGGGCATGCGGCAGCTCGGCAGGATCGTGCACGATGCTCATGCCCACCGAGGAGCCGTCGCCGCAAGGCTTCACGACGCACTTGTCCCCCACCGCCTCGACGATCTGCTCGACGCTCATGTCGTCTTGGCTCGCAAGCGTGACGGATGCCGCGCAAGGAAGGCCTACAAGGCCATAGGATGCCTTAGAACGCGACTTGTCCATGGCCACGGCGCTCGCAGCCACACCCGAGCCTGTATAGGGGATTCCAAGCGTCTCAAGGGCTCCTTGGATCGTTCCGTCCTCGCCGCCCTTGCCGTGCAGCGCGATGAACGCCACGTCGTAGCCGCCCTCGATGAGGCGCAGCAGCGCCGCGCGGCCGTCTTGGGTGTCGATGAGGTCGGCCGCGATGCCTTTGCCGGAGAGGGCCTTGTGCACCTGTTCGCCGCTCGTGAGACTCACGGGGCGCTCGTCACTTATGCCGCCGCAGAGAACCGCGACCTTGATGTCCGAAGGCAGAGACATGTCGTGCTTCCTTCCTTGCGCCGCCCTAGCCCACGATGGCCGCGCACACGATCCAGACGATCAGGTTGGCAAGCAGCACGAGCGCCGTCTTGCCCACGGCCGACGACCACACGTCGACCTTGTCGAACGTTGCCTTGCGAAGCGTCGCGAGCGACACGCCCGTCACGCACACAAGGCCGCACACGATGATGCAGCCCAGTATGACCAGACCCGCGAACATCATCGGGTCGGTGCCGCTGACGGGCGTCACCCCGCCCATGACGCAGGCGACGGCCCAGCCGACGCTGCCCAGGCACGCCGCTCCCCCGTAGATGGCAAACAGGAACCAGGAGTACGCGGGCGCGCCCTCGGTGGGCTCCGTCTGGAACTGGGAGACGTAGTCGGTGAGCTGCTTGGCGTCGGGCCGGTCGAAATAGCCGTTGCTGTAGCGACTGTAGCCCTTGTTTGTTCCAGACACTTTGCGGGCGGGCGCGTTTGAGGGAATCTTGGTCATCGAGCCGGACACGCCGGTGATGACCGCCTTGCGAAACGCGGCGGAGTCGCCCGCCTTGGGGCCGACGCGCGGCAGCGCCGCCGAGTCCAAGGCCGAGATCTTGCGCTGCGTGCGACCTTGCGCGCCGCTGGGCTCAGGCTGTGCCTGGGCGGCCTTCTGCGAGCTCGGCTGGGAGGCCTGGCCGGAAGCCGCGCCGGTCACGCGGTGCACCTTGGGGGCGGCAGCCTGGCCCGGGGCCGATGAGGCCTTGGCCTGGGCAGGGTGCTGGGGCGCGGCGGGCGCTGGGGCGGCACTGCCCTGCTTGCCCGCTGCCCTGCCCTGGGGGGCGTCCTCGGCCACTATCTCCTTGTTGGACTGCTCGACCACCTGCTGCAGGCGAATGGACCTCTGTGGGTAGGAACTCGCCGGAATCGGCAGGTCGCCCTTCTGCTTGGCCTTCTTCTGCGAGGATTCGGCAAAGTGCGCGCCGCCCGACGCCCTGCCCGGACGGACGGCGCGAGGCTCATCTTGCGTTTTAAATCTCTTACCCTGCATCGCTCATTCCCCAAGGTGGCAAGTTTGTCGTATTGTTCGTTACCAACTTTACACATGATACTCTACGAGGGATTGGCTTTTTCTTAAAGGAGAGGTGTTTAACCACATGGAACGCGCAACCGTTGAGTCCATCGGCGTCAAGGCCCTGTCGAGGGCAGAGCTCGCCGACGTGCTGAAGAACGAGATGGGGACCCCGGCCTTCAGGGCCAAGCAGCTCATCCAATGGCTGTACGGCAAGGGTGCCGCCACGTACGAGGAGATGACGAACCTGCCGGCAGAGCTGCGCAACAAGCTCGCCCAGACGCTGCCGCTGCTGCCCGTCACCGTCACCAAGAAGCAGGTCTCCAGCGACGGCACCCGCAAGTATCTCATCCGCATGGGCGACGGCACCCTCGTCGAGACCGTGGGCATGCCCGGCAAGAACAAGCTGTGCGTGTGCGTCTCCACCCAGGCGGGCTGCCCCATGCGCTGCGCCTTCTGCGCCACCGGCCGCAACGGCTACACGCGCAACCTCGGCCCCGGCGAGATCGTGGACCAGGTGCGCGTCGTGGCCAACGACTTCGGCACCCGCGTCAGCAGTGTGGTCCTCATGGGCCAGGGCGAGCCGTTCCTCAACTACGACGCCACCCTCGAGGCCATGCGCATCCTCAACTCCAAGGACTGCTTCGACATCGGCGCGCGTCATATCACGGTGTCTACCTGCGGCGTCCTTCCCCAGATCAGGCGTTTCTCCGCTGAGCCCGAGCAGTTCACGCTGGCGATCTCGCTGCACTCGGCCATCCAGGAGACCCGCGACGAGCTCATGCCTGGCGTGCGCCAGTACGACCTGGAGCGCCTGCGCGAGTCGGTGGGCTCCTATGCGCAGGCCACCGGCAGGCGCCCCACGTACGAGTACGCCATGATGGCCGGCATCAACGACACCGACGCCGAGCTCAAGGCACTCGTGGCCTTCTGCCGCCGCACGCTGTGCCACGTCAACCTCATCACGCTCAACGAGGTGGCGGGCTCACCCTTCCAGCCCAGCGACAAGGAGCGCGTCGGCCTGTTTGCCAAGACCCTCACGGCGGCCGGCGTGGAGACCACCATCCGTGAGTCCCGCGGCGCCGACATCGACGCCGCCTGCGGCCAGCTCAAGCAGAAGGCCTAAGGCCCGC
>CAVEWV010000002.1:72711-87299 GCA_963619535.1 Acutalibacteraceae bacterium
TGCTCGATACCCTCGCGCACCGTCTTGACTACCTCGTTGGCGGCCTTCTTCGCCTTGTCCAGCGCATCGTTCACCTTGTTGAGGGTCTCCTGGTCGGACAGCACGGAGGAAGTGACCACGGCTGCCGCGGCCGCGATGCCAACCACACCCAATACCTTGAAGAACTTCTTCATCGCAGACATCTCCTAACCTTGGATCATCGTCATGAGTTGCTGTAGGTGCTCTTCGTTGTCAAAGTCAATCTCAATACGATACTTGCCCTTGGACTCCTTGATGCGAACCGGGGTACCGAGGCCATCGCGAAGCGATTTGGCTGCCTTCTTGTACGAGGGCGGTATCTGCGCGCGCTGACGTGCAGGCTTGGGCTCACCGGTGAACGTGGGGGCGATCGCCTCGACGATGCGCACGGTCATCTTCTCTTCGACTACCCGGTGTGCCAGCGCAATTCGCGCCTCGTCGCCCTTCGCCATGAGGATGGCCCTGGCATGGCCGGCGGAGAGCTGACCGGCATACACCATGTCCTGTACCTCGTCGGGAAGCTCCAGCAGGCGCAGGGCGTTGGCGATGGAAGAGCGCGACTTCGAGACGCACTTCGCAAGCTCCTCCTGCGTCATATCGCTTCTCTCGATGAGGTCGCGATAGGCCTTGGCCTCCTCGATGACGTTGAGGTCAGAGCGCTGGATGTTCTCGATGAGGGCGAGCTGCAGGCTCGTCACATCGTCGGTCTCATCGCGAACCACCACCGGCACCTCGGACAGACCCGCGAGCTTGGAAGCCTGATAGCGCCTCTCACCTGCGATGATCTCATAGCCGGTCTCATCCTTGCGAACCACGATCGGCTGGATGATGCCGACTTCCTTGATGGATTCTGCAAGCTCCTCAAGGTCGGCTTGATCAAACTTGGTTCGAGGCTGATTCGGGTTGCGGTGAACCTCCCCGATTGCAACCTCCTTCACACCGGCGGCAGCATCGGAGGTCATCTCCTCGATGCCCGACTCCTCGGCGCTCTGACTCACCAGAGCCGCCAGGCCTTTGCCCAGACCCTGCTTCCTAGCCACGCTTGATCACCTCCTTCGCAAGGTCGCGGTACGCCTGAGCTCCCTTGCTCAGCTTGTCGTACTCAAAGATCGACTCCCCATAGCTCGGCGCCTCGCTGAGTCGCACGTTGCGGGGAATGACGGTCTTGAACACCGTCTTCTGGAAGTACCCCCGCACCTCGTCTGCCACCTGCTTCGACAGCGACGTGCGCTTGTCGTACATCGTGAGGACGATGCCGAAGATTTCAAGGTCAGGATTGATGGTGGTCTTGATCATCTTGACCGACTCCATGAGCTTCGTCACACCCTCCAATGCATAGAACTCGCACTGGATCGGCACGAGGATGTCCTTGGCCGCAGTCAGGGCGTTGATGGTCAGGACACCCAGTGAGGGAGGGCAGTCGATGAAGACGTAGTCGAACTCGTCCTTGACCTCATCGATGGCTTTCTTAAGCCTCGTCTCACGGTTTTCCGCTTGCACGAGCTCAACCTCGGCACCGGCAAGCTGAATGGTAGCCGGCAGCACAAACACGTTATGGCTCGTGCTCGCCTGAATGGCCTCGGTGGCGCTCACATCGTTGAGGATGGCGTCGTACACGCTCTTCTCAACACCATTCTTGTCCACACCCAGGCCACTCGTGGTGTTGCCCTGGGGGTCGAAGTCCACCACCAGAACCTTATGATTCTTCTCACCGAGGGCGGCAGAGAGATTGACGGCGGTGGTTGATTTTCCCACACCGCCCTTCTGATTCATGATCGCGATGACGCGCGTCTCCTTATCGGGAGACTTCCTTTTCACCTTGCTGTACTGCACGCGCTCTCCGTTCCTTTTCGCTTGATGTTTCACGTGAAACAACTAAGCGAGGGGCTTCTTGCTTGCCTCCCCCACACCTCGGGGAAGCTTGATTGTGGTTTCGACTACTTTCTCATATACGATGATAGTTCGCTCTCCAGAATCACAGGGGAGTTCGACCGTCCTGGTGGATTGCACCGCCAAACCACATATCTTGGCGGCCTTGGAACCAGCCTGGACCTCTTCCTTCTCAGGGCGCCCCTTAATCGCGATGAAGGAACCACCTTTTACAAGCAAGGGCGTCGCATACTCGATGAGAACAGGCAGCGATGCAAGGGCTCGGGCTGTGATGCAGCCGAACTGCCCCCTCCTGGCCGACCCGAGCTCCTCAAGGCGCTGTGTGGAAGTTGAGAGCCTCTCGGTCAGGTCGAGCTGAGAGATGAAGCCTTCGACGGCGTTCATCTTCTTCTTCACGGAGTCACAGAGAACACCGTGAGCCTGGTCCTTCACAATCGCGAGCGGAATGCCAGGCAAACCTGCGCCTGAACCCATGTCAAGGAACGGCAAGGTGGGGTTCTTGGAGATGACAGCCTCGAACTCAGGCAAGACAACGAGTGAGTCCACCAGATGCAGCAAAAGGGCCTTGTCCCACTCCTTGATGGCAGTGAGGTTCATGGTCTCATTCTGCTTGAGCATGAGGACCAAGTAGTCCACAAGCTTGCGGGCCGCTGCGTCATCAAGGCACAGCCCCAGCTCCTCGACATAGCCCTTGAGCTTACAAGCTTGCGCGTCGAGGTCCTCAGGTATATCCGCAATGTTCTTGCGTCGCACATCATCGGGCGCTGTCATATGGTCCCCTCACTCTTGGATTCATTGCCGACATGCATTGTACTCATGCGACTCACTGACTTTTGACTAAAACCCACGTACCGTTGGTTTTAGTCAAAAAAAGGGAGACCACACGGTCTCCCTTTTCAAACGTACGTGTTGCGCAGTGAAAAGCTACTTGGAAGCAGGAACGATGACCACACAACGGTTGGGCTCCTGACCCTCCGAATGCGTGACGACGCCCTTGTTGCCGCGCAGGGTCAGGTGGACAACCTTGCGCTCATAGGACTTCATGGGGTGCAGGCGCACTTCCTGCTTGCGCTGGATGGCACGGGCCGCGCCAGACTTCGCGATAGCCTCCAGCTTGGCGCGGCGGCGGCTCTTGTAGCTCTCGATATCCACCACGACAGGGAACTTGAAGCCGAGCTTGTTGTGCACGATCGCGCTGAACATGTACTGCAGGGACTCGAGCGTCTTGCCATGACGGCCGATAAGCAGGGCAAGGTCGGCGTCGCTCACGTCGAAGATAAGCTCGCCCTCGCCGCCGTCATACTCGTCGATGGTAGCCGATCCAGCACCAAAGAACCCCAGCAGTGCCCTCAGGACCTCGATGGAGGTATCTGCAATCAGGTCGAGATCGGCATCGCTCAGGCTCTCATGGGCCTTGTACTTGCGTGCGATCTCGGCAAACTCAGCCGGGCCCTCGAACTCATCCTCAAGGCCGTCGGTTGCCTCGACAACCTCTTCCATCTCTTCGGAAATCTCTTCCACAATCTCGTCTTCGAACTCAGCCATAAAGGTCGTCACTCTCTCATAGAAGCTATCTACATGCACAAAGTTGGTGTTTCACGTGAAACAGATCAGTTAGCGCTTCTTGCGAGGGCGAGGCTTGTGCTCGCGGCGCACGACATCAACCTCGACAGGCTTGGACGCGGCCTCGACCTTCTGCTGCTCGGCGATCTGCTCCTTCTTCTTCTTGAAGATGAGCTGCTGCTGGATAACGGCCCAACCGCTCGACACGACCCAGTACAGCACGACGCCGGCAGGAGACGACCAACCGACGAAGAGCATCATGAGCGTCATGAAGATGCCCATGCTCTTGGTCATGGAGTTGGAGTTCTGCTGCAGGTACATCGGGAGGAAAGTGAGCACGCCGAAGAGCAGAACGAAGATGATGTAGGGAATGGCGGCCACGAAGCCCGACGCGCCGAGGATGGCGCCGGCGTTGTCGCTCAGCGAGGGAAGGATGTTGTAGAACGCGGCCTCCGCAGGAACATGGTCGCGCAGAACGGAGAACAGCGCGAAGAAGATGGGCATCTGGATGAGCATGGGCAGGCAGCCGGCGAGCGGGTTGAACTTATGCTCCGCGTAGAACTTCGTCATCTCCTCGTTGAGACGCTGAGGATCGTCGGCGTACTTCGTCTGCATCTCCTGCAGCAGCGGCGTGACGGCCTGCATGTCGGCCATCGACTTCTGCTGCTTGAACGTGAGCGGCAGCAGGAGCAGTCGGATGATGACGGTGAAGATGATGATGGCGAGTCCCCAGTCGCCAACAAAGCCCTCAAGGCCCTCAATGCAGCCGAAGAGGAAGGAGATGATCCAATCCCACATAGGTCCTCCGTGTATAAGACTCTTGTCGTCGATACCCTCGACGTACCATTACCTGACAGGTCGGTTAACGATTACTATGTTTCCCGCTCCCCTTGAAGAAGGAGAAGGTCTGTGGAACAGGGTCATAGCCGCCCTCATGCAGCGGGTTGCAGCGCAATATCCGCTTCAGGGCAAGCCATGAGCCACGAAGCAAGCCAAAACGTTCGACGGCCTCCAGCGCATAGGCAGAACATGTCGGCACATAGCGACAGCATGCGGGGAACCTCGACGAGATACAGCTCCGGTAAAAGCCAATGAGACACATCCCCAACCACCGGGGGAAGCGCCTCACCGAGAAGCCTTTACGTTTGAAGTCCCGCATTGCTAACGCAGGCCGGCACGTTGCAGGACCTTGTCCAAGGATTTGCACAACACCGTATGGTCGGCAAGACGCGTGTCGGGAGTTGCCATAAGCAGGACGTCGTAGCCCTCGCAGGGAAGGCCCGCCTCATGGGCGGCCGCGCGCATGACGCGCTTGCTGCGATTTCGGACCACGGCGTTGCCGAGCTTTTTACCCGCTATAAAAGCAACGCGACCACAAGGGTCGCGTTGCTCGTCTTGCTTTTTATAGATGATGCGAATCTCTTTGGACGAGACCCTTTTCCCTTGGCTGAACAGCTCGCTGATCTGCTCGCTGGACTTGATGATGTTCATGCAGCCAGGATCATCCGAAGTAAGTTACTTCGTGTGACGCTCGTCAGAGACAGTCAGCTTAGCGCGGCCCTTGGCACGACGGCGAGCGAGAACCTTGCGACCGTTCTTGGTCTTCATACGGGCACGGAAGCCGTGCACCTTGGCACGATGCCTCTTATTGGGCTGGTAAGTGCGCTTCATCGAATCCTCCTGGTATATATAAAGCACAATGGCGGGTAAAGCAGTTTTCCAATCCTATCCACCAGCGATAACGCTGTCAACAAACCACATAAACACCGTGTCAAAACTGCACGTGAAACAAGAGAACCTCTCCACATTTCACAACGTGCCGCTGGGTCCTCGCCGACGCCGATTCAAGGAAGAAACTTTTCAACTTTTCATTGCTCTTTTCAACAGTTGCGAAATTAACAACTGAACTTTTCAACAGCTGTGAAAATCTAGGTTGAAAAGTTCAACATTCGAACAGTTGAATCCGCATTGCACGCTTGAAAAGTTATTCGGTCGAAAACTTGCGTTGTTTTCAACGTGCTGTGAAATGTTGAAAAGATGGCGTACCATAGGAGCTCCAACGTCATCACGGAGGCAGCTGTGTCCGAGAGCTTCTACCCGTTCGTGGAGAACAACCAAACCCAAGACGCCGACGACATCGCCGCGCCCTCGTACACAGCCCGCATCGCCGTGTACGACTCCATGGTCGTGCCGCCGCGCGTGGTGACGGTTCCGCCCTCCGATGTGCGCACCTACCTCGACGAGATCACAAAGAACGTGTGGGAGCTCTCCACCCAGCAGGGCGGCGAGTGGCCGTTCCACATCATCCGCGAGCTTGTCGAGAACTACATCCATGCCTCGTTCATCGAGCCGACCATCTCGATTATGGACAAGGGGCAGACCATCTCGTTCAGCGACCAGGGCCCGGGCATCCCCAACAAGGAGGCCGCCCTGCGCCCCACGTTCTCAAGCGCCACAAAGGCGATGAAGCGCTACATCCGCGGCACAGGCTCGGGCCTGCCAATGGTCGAGGCGACAGTGAGGCTGCAGCACGGCAGCATCTCGATAGAGGACAACCTGGGACAAGGGGCCGTCATCACCGTGTCGCTGGCCCACAAAGACCAAGAGGCGCAGGCCGAACCCGCCGCCCCTCAGGCAACGCCGCAGTCGTTGCAAACAGCCCAGCAGACGATGCAGCCCACGGGCTGGGGCCCGCAGGCAATGCAGCAGGCCCCGCAGGCCGCGGGCTGGAACCAGCAGGCGATGCAACCCTATCCCCAGGGCGGTTGGCCCATGCAGGGTCAGATGGGGATGCAGGCAGGGCAGGCGCAGGCACTGTACCCACAGGGGCAACCCTTGTCCGCCGACACGCATGACACGGGTTCCTACCAGGCATTTCCCGGCTATCCTCAACAGGGCCAGCAACCCATGCAGGCCACTATGATGACACCGGGCGCATATGCATACGGGCAGCAGGCCTGGCCGGCACAGCCTCAGCAACCCGCCTGGCAGGGCCAGTCCCCGACGCAGCCGGGCATGGCAAACCCCTGGGGCGGTCCGTACCAGGGGATGCAGGCCTGGCCCCCATCCGGCGGGCAGGAGGTCACAGGGGCACACGGCTTCCAGACCGCGCCCGGCATGGCACCTCACGAGCAGGGGGCGGCGTTGCCGGGGGCTTCATGGCCGCAAGCCCAAGGGGGTGCGGCCTCACAAACGATACCGGGCACACCCCAGACCTCAAGCCTGAACGAGGAGGTTGTCCAAGTCCTGCGGCTCTTCCTCACCCACGAGCGAATCGGCGCGACGGAGGCATCGGAGGCACTCGGGTTCTCCAAGTCGACGGGCACGCGCCGCATCCAGGAGGCG
The DNA here is from genome assembly GCA_963619535.1 of Acutalibacteraceae bacterium. Lineage (GTDB taxonomy): Bacteria > Actinomycetota > Coriobacteriia > Coriobacteriales > UMGS124 > UMGS124. The sequence goes on from CAVEWV010000002.1 coordinate 79,528, forward strand.
TGCGAGGCGGGCTTCATCGTGAAGACCGGGCAGAAGTACGTGCTCACGGCGGCGGGACGTATGGTGGTAGGCGAGTTGGCGGAAGGGAGGTAACGCGAGATGTCACAGGATATGCTGCAAGAAGACGCCCGTCTGCTTTGGGCCGACCTGCTCGACGAGGCGCAGGCACGCGGGCTTGACGACCTTCTGGTGTGGCTTGGGCGCGCCACGCCCGCGACGTTTGACGGCGCGACGATGTGCCTGGTCACGCGGCAGAAATGGGCCGCACGCAACCTTATGGGCAAGTTCCGCCCGACCGTCGAGGGCCTCATGCAGGAGATAACCATGGAGCCCGTGGCCCTCGAGGTTCAGGTGGACGACTCCCTCGAGGCGGCCGCCCCGAGGGATGCCGCCACGGAGACGCAGGGCATCGCGCCCGTTGCCGCGCAGGCCGCGCAAGAGACGACCACCGTGCAGGCTGCGCCTGCCGTGCAAGCCGCTCCCGTCATGCAGGTCGCGCCGGCTGTGCAAGCCGAACCTGCCGTGCAAGCCGCACAGGTCACACCCGTCATGCAGGCCGCACCTGCAGTCCAGGCCGCGCCTGCAGTCCAGACCGCGCCCGCAGTCCAGGCTGCGCCTGCCGCGCAAGCCGCACAGATCACACCCGTCATGCAGGCCGCACCCGTCATGCAGGCCACGCCCGCAGTCCAGGCGAGCCCGGCTCCCCAGGACATACCCGCACCCTCCCCTGCGACGATAGCCCAGGCAACGGCCGCGGTGCAGCCCGCGCCAGCAGCAGCCCCCGTCTCCGACGCCACCGTGGCCGCGCCCGCCGAACCCGTGGTTCCCGCCACCACCGCGCCTGCCATGCCCGCCATGGCCGCGCCCGCTATGCAAGCCGCTCCCGCAGTCGCCACACCCAACCCCACAACGGTCGCCCCCCAGCCCGAAGCGCCCGCCTCAAACCTGAGCGCGGCGGCGCTTGCCGGCAGAGCGGCGGCCCAGGGGCGCGCCCCCATCCGCTCGCGCCTGTTTCAAACAGCGGCGCAAGACCAGGCGCAACCTGCGACGACGCCGGTTCCTCAACCGGTTTCAAACACGTTTTCAACCGCAGCCGCCCCGGCGGCGGCACAAGGCGCCCCCGTCACGCCCATTCCCGTGCTTGAGGACGGCGTGGAGCAAAAAGACGAGGTCAAGGCGCAGAGCGGCACGGACTTCACCTTCGACACCTACATCGTGGGAGAGTCGAACCGCATCGCCTACAGCCTCGCCAAGGCGGTGGCCGAGCAGCCCGACGGCAGCCTTTTCAACCCCCTGTTCATCTGGGGCCCGTCGGGCAACGGCAAGACGCACCTGCTGCTCTCCATCAGGGACTACATCGGCTGTCACCAGCCCCAGACCCACGCGCTCTATATCACGGCGAACGCCTTCGTGACGCAGTTCATCGACGAGATCCGCAACCGCAAGCTCCGGGGCAACGAGGTCCTGCGCGCCTATCGCGACGTGGACGTGCTCCTCGTCGACGACGTGCAGTTCTTCGAGGACAAGCAGGACTCCGTCACCGCGTTCTTCGACATCTTCAACGAGATGATGCTCTCAGGCGGCAAGCAGATCGTGCTGGCGGCCGACCGCGCCCCCGACTACCTCAGGCTCGACCCGCGCATGCGCACGAGGTTCGGCCAGGGCATGGTTGCCGACATCAAGGCCCCTACCTGGGAGATGAAGGTCTCCATCCTCAAGAGCTTCTATGAGCGGCTCAGGCAGCGCAACGGCATGACCGGGGTCACCCTGTCGGACAAGGCCCTCGAGCTCATGGCCGACTACTGCCCCGACAACCCCAGGCAGATGGCCGGCCTCATCAACAACGTGATGTTCAACGCCGAGATGGACCCTTCCATCCTCACCGAGGACGGCCTGAGGGGCACCATCGACGCGATGTTCAAGCAGGTGGCGGTCATCAACCTCGACCGCATCATGGACGTCGTGGCCAAGGAGAGCGGCGTGACGAAGGAGCAGATGAGCTCGGACAGCCGCGTCAAGCAGGTAAAAGAGGCCCGTCAGCTCGTGATGTGGCTCGCAAGCCAGCTGACCGACGAGCCCTACACCTCCATCGGCGGTGCCCTCAGCCGCGACCACTCCACCGTGTCGCACGGCATCAAGAAGGTCAACGAGCGCCGCGAGACGGACAGGGGCTACATGCACATGCTCGAGGACCTGAAGAACAAGGTGATGCAGTGAGACTCAAAACTCGTTGAAAGATGGTTGGAGGAAGGTTCATTTCATGGGACGGTTGATGAGCGAGGGGTTTTCACGGTTGGAACCGGTTGATGCGCACACTGCGTCGAGGGTATAACTTTTTGGCAATCTACCTGCATGAAGTCGGACAATTCAACATTTCAAAGTAGCCTACTAATACTGCTATCTTTATAAGAAAGAAAAAGAGAGGAACACGACCCATGAGATTCGTTATCGACAGGGACACGCTCAAGAGCGCACTGGACCGTTCCATCAAGGGCATGGACATGAACTCCACCCTTCCCATCCTCTCCGGTGTTCTCATCACGGCACAGGACCAGTCCCTCGTGCTTGAGACCTCCAATATGGAAGTCAGCATCAAGCAGACCGTCATCGCCAACGTGGAGGAGCCCGGCAGGCTCGTCGTCCCCTGCAAGCTGCTCGCCGAGGTCGTGGGCCACCTCCCCGACATGGCCATCTCCTTCGAGTTGGCAGGGACCGTCCTCAACGTCCGTTGCGGCAGCTCCTCGTACTCCATCAACACGCTTGCCACCCAGGACTTCCCCCAGTTCCCCAGCTATCAGATCGACTCCATGGTGGAGGTCCCCACCGCCAGCCTCAACGACATGGTGAACCGCGTGGCCGTGGCAGCCTCCACCGACAAGAGCCGCACCGTGCTCAACGGCGTGCTCGTCAACATCACGCCCGAGATCGTGCGCTTCGTCACGACCGACTCCGTGCGCCTGGCCGTGGCTGAGACCAGGATCGCCAGCGGCGTTGAGGACTTCGAGGTGATCGCGCCGGCCAAGACGCTGCGCAGCGTGCTGTCCATGGCCAGCGAGTCGCGCACGATGACCATCGGCACGAACCAGACGCAGATCGTCTTCCTCTTCGGCGACGTGGTCTACGTCACGCGCCGTATCGAGGGCAGCTACCCCAAGTACCGCAAGCTCATCCCCGCCTCCTTCGTGACGGCCGTCAAGGTGCGCGTCAACGAGCTTTTCGAGGCCATGCAGCGCATCAAGGCCATGACCGTCTCCAACTCCGAGATCCGCTTCGAGATCAACGCCGAGGAGAGCCTGCTCGTCATCACCTCCAACCTGCCCGACCAGGGCAGCGCCCGCGAGGAGCTCTCGGTGGAGGTCGAGGGCGACAGTCAGGTCATCGCCTTCAACTCGCGCTTCATCTACGACTGCGTGCAGAAGGCCGGCGACGACGACATCATGTCCTTCCAGATGGAGAACCCCTCCAAGCCCGGCATCTTCAAGGTCTGCAGCGACCACATGGACTTCCTCTACCTCGTGATGCCCGTCCGCATGGGCTACTAGGGACGCAGCTTCGCGATGTCGCTCGTCGTCACCCGGGTGGGGATGCGCAACTTCAGAAACATGGAGACCCGCGTGCTGGAGCCGGCGCGCGGGCTCACCGTGCTTGTGGGGCCCAACGCGGTGGGCAAGACCAACTGCATCGAGGCCATGCAGCTGCTTACGACGGGCGTCTCCTTCAAGCACGCCTCGCCTGGCGAGCTCGTGCGTCAGGGGTGCGACCAGGGGGCGCTCACCATGCGCGTGGAGGGCGAGAAGCGCCAGATAGACGTGGCGTGCGACATCCACCCCACGCGCAAGCTCTATCGTGTGAACGGCAAGCGGGTCTCGGCCCAGGGCCGCGTCTGCGACCTTCCCAGCGTGCTGTTCTTCCCCGACGAGCTGTCGCTGGTCAAGAGTGGCGCGGCGGGCAGGCGCGAGCTGCTCGACGGCTTCGGCTCCGCGCTCAAGGAGAGCTACGCCCAGGTGGCCCACGACTACAGGCGCGCTGTCTACCAGCGAAACCTTCTCTTCAAGGAGGCGGCCCGCGCGGGCGTCGAGGCCGACTCGGCGCTCGTGGAGGCCTGGAGCGCCTCTGCTGCCAAGGCGGGGGCGGTGCTGTTCGTCTATCGCCGGGCGCTGCTGGGCCGCCTTGCGCCCCATGTGGAGCGCATCTACGCCGAGCTTGCCGGCGGCGAGGCGGCGAGCGTGGGCTATGAGAGCGCCTGGGCGGCCGGGCTGGACGCCGCAGCACCCCGCGCCGAAATCGAGGACTCGCTGTTCTCCCGGCTCATGGATGGCATGGAGGAGCAGCGTCGGCGCTGCGCGACCCTCGTGGGGCCCCATCTGGACGACCTCGACCTCAAGGTCGCCCATATCTCGGCACGCGCATACGCCTCGCAGGGCCAGCAGCGCTCGCTCGTCCTGGCCCTCAAGCTTGCGCAGGTCGAGGTGGTGTTCGAGACGACGGGCCAGTACCCGCTCTTCCTGCTCGACGACGTCATGAGCGAGCTCGACGCCCAGCGCCGCTCGCGCCTGCTGGGCCTTGTGGCCTGCGGGGTGCAGACGCTCGTGAGCACCACGAACCTCGACTACTTCTCCCCTGCCGAGCTTGAGCAGGCCAAGGTGGTGACCTTGCCGTGAGCATTTTCGACGAGGCGCTGACGGGCATGACGTCGCGCTCGAAGCCCGCCTCGCGCGTGGGGCGCGCCATGGGGATCGTGCGCAGCCTGCGTGACGCGCGCCTGCGCCGCCATGTCGTGGGGTGCTACCCGATGGAGAAGAGAAGCGGCCTTGAGTGGGTCCTCTACACCGACTCGCCCCTGTGGGCCCAGGAGTTCCAGCTCGGCTCGGCCGCCACGCTCGTGGAATGGAACCTCCTGGCGAAGCGCCAGGGCATGCCCGACCTCCAGGCCACCTCGCTGCGCTTCCAGGTGTCCGCGCGCGTCCATGCCCCCGAGCCGCGCGACGACGTGCCCCGCGACACCTACGAGCCCGCCGAGCTTGTGGAGCTCAACGCCGCCGAGCTTGCGTGGGTCGAGGCTCAGGTTGCGCCGATCACTGACCAAAATCTCAAGGAGAAGGCGCGTCAGGCGATGAAGGCGGGCCTCAGGTGGAAAAAGACCGACCAATCAAGAAAAGGCTGAAATTAAGCGTCTGACGGCCTTACAGATATGGTTTCTCGGCATTCGCTTAGGCGGTTATATCCGGTCTGGGCGCAAAAGGTATAATCCGCACGGTCTGCCTACTGGCCCCCTCGCGGGGCTGTGTTTGTGAGGAAGAGAGGAAATCCGTGGCGGAAAACACGCATTCCTACGGCGCCGAAGACATCCAGATCCTTGAGGGTCTGCAGGCGGTGCGCAAGCGCCCCGGCATGTACATCGGCTCCACCGGCTCCATGGGCCTGCACCACCTGGTGTGGGAGATCGTGGACAACTCTGTCGACGAGGCGATGGCGGGCTTCTGCACCCGCATCGACGTGACCGTGCACCTCGACAACTCGGTGACGGTCGTCGACAACGGCCGCGGCATCCCCGTGGCCAAGCACCCCAAGCGCAAGATGAGCACGCTCGAGGTCGTCATGACCATCCTGCACGCCGGCGGCAAGTTCGGCGGCGGCGGCTACAAGGTGTCGGGCGGCCTGCACGGCGTGGGCGTCTCGGTCGTCAACGCCCTGTCCAAGAAGCTCGTCGTGGAGGTCAAGCGCGACGGCGAGATCCACACCATGGAGTTCTCGCGCGGCAACACCACCAAGAAGATCGAGGTCATCGGCAAGACGAAGACCACCGGCACGAAGGTGACCTTCTGGCCCGACCCCGAGATCTTCCAGGAGACCACGGTCTACGACCATGACACCATCTCCGCGCGCCTGCAGGAGACGGCGTTTCTGAACCGCGGCCTCAAGATCGTCTTCACCGACGAGCGCGAGCTGACGCCGCGCGTGGAGGAGTACTGCTATCAGGGCGGCATCAACGACTTCGTGAAGTTCCTCAACGAGGGCCAGGAGATCCTGCCGGGCCTCTCCAAGCCCATCTACGTGCAGGGCAAGTCGGCCGACGACGCCCCCGACGACAAGCGCGGCGAGGTCGAGGTCTCCATCCAGTGGAACACCGGCTACGGCGCCAAGGTCATGACCTTCGCGAACAACATCTACACCATCGACGGCGGCACCCACCTCGAGGGCTTCCGTACCGCTCTTACGCGCACCATCAACGACTACGCACGCAAGCAGGGCATCCTCAAGGACAAGGACCAGAACCTCACGGGCGACGACACGCGTGAGGGCCTGACCGCCGTCATCTCCGTCAAGCTCTCCGACCCGCAGTTCGAGGGCCAGACCAAGGCCAAGCTCGGCAGCACCTTCATGCGCAACCTCACCCAGCAGGCCGTCTCCGCGGGCCTGCAGGAGTACTTCGAGGAGCACCCCAACCAGGCGCGCGCCATCTGCAACAAGGCCATCTCGGCGAGTAAGGCCCGCACGGCCGCCCGCAAGGCCCGCGAGGCTACGCGCCGCAAGGGCCTGCTCGAGAGCGCCAGCCTGCCCGGCAAGCTGGCCGACTGCTCGGTGCGCGAGCCCGCGATGACCGAGCTCTTCATCGTCGAGGGTGACTCGGCAGGCGGTTCGGCCAAGGACGGCCGTCGCCGAGACATCCAGGCGATCCTTCCTTTGCGCGGCAAGATCCTGAACGTCGAGCGCGTCGGCGACCACCGCGCCTTCTCCAGCGAGACGATCCAGGCCCTCATCACCGCCATCGGCACGGGCGTGACCGACTCCTCGGGCGAGGGCGGCGACTTCGACCTGTCCAAGGCCCGCTACCACAAGATCATCATCATGAGCGATGCAGACGTCGATGGCGCCCACATCCGCATCCTGCTCATGACGTTCTTCTACAAGTACATGAGGCCCCTGGTCGAGGCCGGCTACCTGTACTCGGCCTGCCCGCCCATCTTCGGCGTGAAGGTAGGCAAGAAGATTCACTACGTCTACCCCACCGGCAAGGACCCTGAGGACCAGCTGCTTGCGCAGGCCATCGAGAAGTACGTCCCCGTCGATGCCAACGGCGTCAAGAAGAAGTACTCCGTGCAGCGCTACAAGGGTTTGGGCGAGATGGACCCCCAGCAGCTTGCCGACACCACCATGGACCCCAAGACGCGCATCCTGCGCCGCGTGACGATCGAGGACGCCGCCAAGGCCGAGCGCGCCGTGCGCGAGCTCATGGGCAACCAGGTGGAGTATCGCCGAAGCTATATTGAGCGCCACGCCAAGGATGCCCGTTATCTGGACATCTAGGTGAGTTGCGGAACCTGGCGCGCTGCGTTCCTGGGAGGCTAGAGTACTCCAGTACACGTCGCCTCCCAGCGCCTTGCGCGCCAGAACCCGCTTTTGGTGGGAGGCGGAACCTCGTCCGCTGCGTTCTCGGGAGGCTTACGTACATCTAGTACGCTGCGCCTCCCGACGCCTTGCGGACGAGAACCCGCTTTTAGTGGGTCGCGGAACCTGATGCGTTGCTTTGTGCGTTAACGATTTGAACCACGTAGAGAAAGGCCATGACGTGGCTGACGAACCTAACAACGAGAACGAGGGCGTGGGCCTGCCAGACGACCTGAAGCGTCTGCTTGCCCGTGCCGAAGAGGACGGAACCTCCGAGAACGTCTACGACCCCGACGCTGCCGACGAGGCCGCGGAGGACGAGGTCGCAGGCGACGAGGAAGACGAGGAACTGGAAGAGGGCCTGGACGACATCGCCCCCGCAC
>CAVEWV010000003.1:0-74723 GCA_963619535.1 Acutalibacteraceae bacterium
GGTATGACCTGTGGCAGGCCGTACGGTCTGCGATGCTTATCCCTGCTGGGCGGGGGTGGTCACGTCGTAGAACCAGGCGGTGTCGCCGGCCTTGTCCACAAGCACGACGAGGGCGCCGTCGTGGGCGGAGATCACCTGGTCGAAGCCCTGGAAGAAGAGGCCTGCGCCAGTAGAGTCGAGAAGGTGGGTCTTGCCGTCGAGGCCCTGTGCCGTGTAGAGCGCGTCCTTTGTGCCGGTCAGGGCGATGGCGTCTGCGGGAAGCGCGCTCGGGGCGGCAGTGCCCTCGCCGACCTCGGCAGCAGGCTGGCCGTCAGGGTTGACCTGCGCGTCAGCCGCAGTCGCGTCGGCGGGCTGCTCAGCGGCCGCGCTCGCATAGGAGAAGTCCCCGAGCGACGCGGGAGCCGCGCCCTCGATGGGGGCGAAGTTCGCGCCGTATGCGGTCACGCCGCCGTTGGCGTCTGCGACGTTGAGGTTCTCGCCGCTGGCCTGGGCGTCACTGAGCTGCTCGGCACCCAGCGTGGCGCATGCCTGGGCGGTGTTGCCGGGTAGGTAATAGACGTCGGCCGAGGCAACCTGGCCGTCTGCCTTCTGAATGCCGAGGGCCCAGGAGCCGCTCAGCACGCGGACCTCGTCATAGCTGCCGGCGAGCAGCTGCCTGCCCTGGGCGTCGAGCAGGACCTGCGTGCCGTCGGCTGCCTGGGTGGCCACGACCAGGCCGAAGGCGCCCTTGAAGTCGTTGGTATAGGAGGCCTGAGTGAGGTGGCTTGCGTCCAGCGCGTCGGCCAGGCCGAAGGCGCCGTTCTCCTCGAAGGTGGTAAGGGCCGTGCCGTCGATGAGTGCGGACGCCTGGGCCTTCGCGCGCACGGTGAGCGTGACGCCGCTGGCCTGGGCGGCAACGGGCGCGGCGCTCAGGTCGGCGTCGGCCGTGCTGGCCGCGGCTTCCTCAGTGCCGGCGTTCTCGACCGTCGCGGGCTCGCCCTGCGTGTCCCCGGTCGCGGCGTCGATACCGGAAGGCTCGCCCTGCGTGCCCTCGGTCGCGCCTGCGTCAGGCGCGGGCGCAGCTTCGGTCGTGGCGGCCTGATCGCCGCCATCCGTGCTCTCGTCCCAGCTCAGGCCCGAGAACGGGTCGTTGGGGTCGGTGATCGACGTGTCGGCATCGGTCGCGGTGCCGCTCTCGGCCTGGCCGGCATCGGCATCGCTTGCGGCCGTGTCGGTCGAGGGCGTGTCTGCCGCGGCGCCCTCGTCGGTGGCGGTCACGTGCACGTCGTCGCCCAGGGCACCGTCGTCGGTCGCATCGAAGATGCTGGGGGCATCCTGTGCGTCGCTGCCGGTAGCATCGCCGCCTACGCCCCCGTCGGTGGTCGCAGCCGCGTCGCCCGTCTCGGTGGTCGCGTCGCCCGCCCCGTCAGCCGAGCCGGCGTCGGCATCGGCCGTGCCCGCATCCCCCGTACTGCCACCGGCCTGCGCGGCGTCGGCGGCCGCGTCGGCGAGCTGGTCGGCCATGGGGTCTTGGATGCCTGAGGCCGCCGAGGCGTTCTGCGACACGGTGGCGAGCGTCTCGGCCATGTCGCTGTAGTCGTAGCCGGCCTGGGCGTAGCTGTAGGCGAGCTGCTTCAGGGCCGCGATGTCCTCGTCGGTCAGCCCCGAGGTGTTGTTGTTGACGGTGACCTCGGTCACGTTGACGGTGGAGTTGTCGATGACCGTCGTGGAGTTGTCCACATAGGTGGAGGAGTTGTCCACGTAGGTGTTGTTCGTCGTGTTGTTGGTGATGTTCGTGTTGTTCACGATGTTGTTCACCGTGGTGTCCACGATGGCGTCGATCTGGGCCTGGTCGGTGACGCCGTTCATCACGACGCTGGCCTTCACGTCGTTCACGATGAGCGTGGCGGCGTCGCTGCCCACCTGGCTCGAGATGCTCTGGGTCACCACGAGCTCCTGGGTGGCCACGTCCTTCTTCGTGGTGTCGAGCGCCTGGCCGGTTGCTGTCTCATAGGCCAGCAGCACGCCCGTGAGGGCGCCGGTGCCCGACACCTTGAAGGGGCAGATGGCGATGACGTCGGCGTTGCGCACGCCGGCCGACGACAGCGCCGAGGCCAGCATGTCGGCCGTCACATAGTTGAGGTTTGCCGCGCGCACATGGATGCCGCCCGAGCTGGTGGGGCAGATGAGCGCGCAGCTGTAGGTGGCGTTGCCGATCTGCTCGTAGGGGACGTAGCCGTCGAGGTGGGCGTGCTCGTCGGCGTTGGTGACGTAGATGACCTTGGCGCCGTTCATGCTGGAGCCGAAGTAGTCGATGACTGTCTGGCGCTGCTCGGCGGTGAGGTCGGCGCCGATGGTTGCCACGACGCGCGAGTCGGCGAAGGCGGGCGTCACGACAAGCGAAGCCGCCATCACCGCGGCCGCGAGGGCGCTGGCGATGCGGCCGGGGCGGATAGAGGGAAAGTACATGGTTGCCTCCTTACTCGGATGGACGCGCTGCCCCCAAGTATACCCGCCGCACGTCAAGGCGGGGTGATGGGCGGGCCCCTGAGGCCATCCCGCAACGACAGTGCGACTTGGTGCGATATGTGCGCCCAGGCGCCGCCGCTCGCGTGGTTTCTTTCCGTGCGGCATGCGCGGCCGTGCCCGCGTGCGATAATCGACCATCGCAACTCATCGCACGCAAAAGGAGGCACCCATGCCGTCGTACGCCACCCAGCTCGAAGCCGCCCGCCAGGGCATCGTGACCCCGCAGATGGCCCACGTGGCCCAAGAGGAGCGCATCGACCCCGAGCACCTGCGCGAGCTGGTGGCCAAGGGTGAGGTCGCCATCCCGGCCAACGTGCATCACACCTGCCTCACGCCCTTCGGCATCGGCTTTGAGCTACGCACGAAGATCAACGTCAACCTGGGCACGAGCCGCGACTGGTCCGACCTGGACATGGAGATGGAGAAGGTCTCCAAGGCCGTCGCCATGGGCGCTGAGTCCATCATGGACCTGTCCACCTACGGCGACACCCGGGCCTTCCGCCGCAAGCTCACGGGCGAGTGCCCCGCCATCATCGGCACGGTGCCCATCTACGACGCGGTGGTGTACTACGGCAAGGCCCTGCGCGACATCACCGCGCGGGAGTGGCTCGACGTCGTGCGCATGCACGCCGAGGACGGCGTTGATTTCGTTACGCTGCACTGCGGCCTCACGCAGGCCATCGTGCGCCGCCTCAAGCAGAACAAGCGCGAGATGAACATCGTGTCGCGCGGCGGCTCGCTCATGTTCGCCTGGATGGAGATGACCGGGCAGGAGAACCCCTTCTACGAGCACTTCGACGAGGTGCTCGACATCTGCCGCGCCCACGACGTCACCATCTCGCTGGGCGACTCGTGCCGCCCGGGCTGCCTTGCCGACGCCGGCGACGCCGTGCAGATCGACGAGCTCGTGAACCTGGGCGAGCTTGCGCTGCGCGCCTGGGACAAGGGCGTGCAGGTCATCATCGAGGGCCCGGGCCACGTTGCGCTCGACCAGGTGGAGGCCCAGATGAAGATGCAGCAGACCATCTGCCACAAGGCCCCCTACTACGTGCTCGGCCCCCTTGTGACCGACGTCGCCCCCGGATACGACCACATCACCGCGGCCATCGGCGGCACGCTCGCCGCGAGCAAGGGCGCGAGCTTCCTGTGCTACGTGACGCCCGCCGAGCACCTGCGCCTGCCCGACGCCGACGACGTGCGCGAGGGCATCGTCGCCTTCAAGATCGCGGCCCACGCCGCCGACATCGCCAAGGGCCTGCCCGGCGCGCGCGAGTGGGACGACAAGATGGCCCGCGCCCGCAAGGCGCTCGACTGGGAGGCCATGTTCGACCTGGCCATCGACCCCGAGAAGGCCCGCCGCTACCGCGCCCAGGCTGCCCCCGAGGTGGAGGACACCTGCTCGATGTGCGGCAACTTCTGCGCGGTGAAGAACATGAACAACATCCTCGACGGCAAGCCCGTCGACGTCATCGGCGAGTAGCGCCGCCGGCCTGCGCGCGGCCCGGCCTGCCCGCCGGGCCCGCAACGCCCGCTCGCGCGTCCGCCCTTCTCCGCCCGCCCCACCTGTTCGTCTGAATCTGCAACGATTTCGAAAGGCCCCACGCCATGCCCAAGAACCTCGAACTCATCAAAGGCGAGAGCGACCTCAAGGCCCGCCTGCAGCCCGTCGTGATCGGCGGCGACCTGCTCGCCTACACCTGGGTGCGCTGCTTCCACGAGACGTACGGCATCGAGCCCATCGTGCTCACGGGCCTGCCCATCAAGCAGATCGAGAAGAGCCGCCTGTGCGAGAACCGCATCGTGGCCGACATGGACCAGGGCGACAACCTCATGGACGCCCTTCGCCGGGTGGGCGAGGAGCTGGCGGGGGCCGGCAAGGTGGGCCTGGTGCTGTCGTGCGCCTCGGACTGGTACGTGCGCACGCTCTCGCAGAACAAGGCCGAGCTCGAGCAGTGGTACGTGGTGCCCTACATCGACTTCGAGCTTCTCGACGTCATCACGCAGAAGGAGCGCTTCTACGCCATCTGCGAGGAGCTGGGCGTGCCCTATCCCAAGACGTGGGTGTACGACTGCTCCGACACCCAGGCGCGCATCCCGGTGGAGGACTTCTCCTACCCGCTCATCGCCAAGCCCTCCAACTCGGCGCGCTACCACTACGCCAACATCCCCAACCAGAAGAAGATCTACACCATCGAGCGCCCCGAGGAGCTCACCCAGCTCTTCTGTGACCTGCAGGCGAGCCCCTACGACAGGGAGCTCATCGTGCAGGACCTCATCCCCGGCGCCGACGACGGCCTGCGCACCATCACGTGCTTCTCCGACGCGGCAGGCGATGTGCGCGTGTGGTCCACGGGGCGCGTGCTGCTCGAGGACCACGTGCCCACGGCCATCGGCAACCCCGTGTGCATCATGCTCGACCGCAACGACGAGATCGCCGCCCAGGCCGCCAAGTTCCTCAAGCACGTGGGGTACCGCGGCTACTCCAACTTCGACGTGAAGTACGACCCGCGCGACGGCTCCTACCGTTTCTTCGAGGTGAACACGCGCCCGGGCCGCAACACCATCTACATGCAGATCGGCGGGGCCAACATCGCCAAGCTCTTCGTGGACGAGTTCGTGCTCGGCGTGCCCACGCAGACGCGCGTGGCCTGCGACGAGGGCCTCTTCAGCGTGGTGCCGCCCTATGTGGTGAGGCGCTCCGTGGCCGACGAGCAGGCCCGCGCCAAGGCCCTGGGGCTCTTCCGCCAGGGACGCGCCCTCAACCCCTCGTTCTACAAGGCCGACACCTTCGCGCACAACATGTGGGCGCGCGTCCAGTACTACAACCAGATCCGCAAGTTCAAGCGCTGGATGTGGGACGTGCAGAAGGCGCGCGGATAGCGCATGGAGGTCAGCGAGTCGGGCCTGAGCATCGCCGAGCAGGTGGCGCTCGTCCCCACCGAGCCTGGGTGCTACATATGGAAGGGCGAGAGCGGCAAGGTCCTGTACGTGGGCAAGGCCAAGAACCTGCGGTCGCGCATGCGCCAGTACGTGACGCTGCAGGACGGCAGGTTCAAGATCCCCCTGCTCATGGAGCAGGTCCGCAGCTTCGAGTACATCGTGGTGGGAAGCGAGCACGAGGCGCTCGTGCTGGAGATGAACCTCATCCGCCAGTACGACCCGCCCTTCAACGTGGACTTCCGCGACGACAAGAGCTACCCCTACATCGCCATCACCGCGGGCGACGTGTACCCAGCCATCAAGTTCACGCGCGAGAAGCACCGCCCCGACACGCGCTATTTCGGCCCCTATACCAACTCCCGCGCCGCCCGCGAGACCATCGACATGTGCCGCAAGGTGGTGCCGGTGTGCACCGCCACCTGCCCGGAATGGCGCCGGGTGAAGCGCCTGCTCGACGCACATCCCGACGACGTGGCCACCGCGCCTCTGCTCATCGCCCAGAAGGGAAGGCCGTGCTTCGACTCGAGCGTGGGGCTGGGGCCGGGCGTGTGCGCAGGTCTTGTGAGCGAGGCCGAGTACAAGCAGAGAAACGTCGCCGCCGTGGAGCGGTTCCTGTCGGGCCACCACGCCGAGTTCGAGGAGGCCCTCACCGCCGAGATGAGAGACGCCGCCGCCGAGCTGGACTTCGAGCGCGCTGCGCGTTGCCGCGACAGGCTCGCGGCGCTCAAGCACGTGGGGCAGCGCCAGCAGGTGGTGTTCCCCGGCGCCATCGACATGGACGTGGTGGGCTTCTACCGCGAGGAGACCATCGCCGGCGTGCAGGTGTTCGCCGTGCGCGAGGGCCGCACGCGGCGCAGCTGCGAGTTCGTGCTCGACAAGGGCCTCGACGTGGGCGAGGAGGAGCTGGTGGCGGGCTTCCTCAAGCGCTACTACTCCGGCGGCGCCGACGTGCCCGACGAGGTGTGCGTCCCCTGCGAGCTGGCCGACGCCGAGGTGCTCGAGGCCTGGCTGTCGGAAGGGCGCTCGCGCAAGGTGTCCATCCACGTGCCCAAGCGCGGCGAGAAGAAGAAGCTGCTCGATTTGGCGCAGACCAACGCCCGCCACACCATCATGCGCTTCATGGTGCGCACGAGCTACGCCGACCAGCGCACCAACGACGCCCTGCTGCAGCTTGAGAGCGCCCTGGCGCTGCCGGCCCCGCCCATGCGCATCGAGTGCTTCGACATCTCCACCATCCACGGCCGGTTCAACGTGGCCTCCATGGTGGTGTTCACCAACGGCAAGGCCGACAAGGACCAGTACCGCCGGTTCAAGATCCGCCAGGACTTCGGCGAGGCCAACGACTTCGAGAGCATGCGCGAGGTGCTGGGACGTCGCTATTCGCCCGAGCGCATGGCCGACGAGCGCTTTGGGAAGCGCCCCGACCTGCTCATCGTGGACGGCGGAAAACCCCAGCTCACGGCTGCCGTGGAGCAGTTGGCCGAGCTGGGCCTCGACATCCCGGTGGCCGGCCTTGCCAAGTCCGACGAGGAGCTGTTCGTGCCCTGGGCCGACGACGGCCCCGTGGTGCTGCCCAGCGGCTCGGCATCTCTCTACCTCGTGAAGCAGGTGCGCGACGAGTCCCACCGCTTCGCCATCACGTTCCACCGCGAGCTGCGCGACAAGGCCATGACGGTGGGCATCCTCGACGAGGTGGAGGGTGTGGGCCCCAAGCGCAAGAAGGCCATCATGAAGGAGTTCGGCTCCATGAAGCGCCTGCGCGCCGCCTCGGTGGACGACATCGCAGCCGTGCCCGGCGTGCCCGCCGACGTGGCGCAGGCCATCTGGGACACCCTGCGCGCCTGGGAGCGTGCCCGCGAGCAGGTGGGGCAGGACGGCGGGGTGGAGCCGCTGGAGTAGGGGAGGCTGCGGGGCGCCGGCTCGCCGGCGCCCGCCCGTCGCGTGCATGCGAGGGACCCGCTCGCCGTGCGCGCGCACAAAAAAGCGGCGCGGGCCCGGAGGTTCCCGGACCCGCGCCGCTTCTGTGTCGGGTGCGCTGTTCCCGCTAGCCTTCCTGCACGGTTTCCTCGCCCTGCGCGTCGCCCTCGCCCTGCCCCTCGTCTGTCGCCTGGGCGTCCTGGCTTGCCTGCTCGGCGAGCACGACGGTGCAGGTGGCGTCGGCGCTCACCGCGCCCTGCTGCGCCAGGCCCGTCACGCCCGTGGCTTGCACCGTGGCAAGCGAGGCGTTGCCGCTCACGTCGAGGTGCTCCAGGCGCGTGTTGCCGCTCACGTCGAGCGTGCCCGAAAGCTCGCAGTCGGACAGGTTCGCCGTGGTGAGGCGCGGAAGCGCCGACAGGTCCACCTGCGTGAGGGGGTTGCCCGACAGGTCGAGCGTGGCCAGGCGCGCGCAACTGCTCACGTCCACGCTGGCAAGCGCGCAGTTCGCGGCACGCAGGGTGGTGAGGCTGCGGGGCAGGCAGGTGGCGTCCAGGGCCGTGACCTGGGTGTTCGAGACGTCGAGCTCCTGCAGGTTCTCGAACCACTCCAGCCCCTCGAGGCTCGCGGTGGTGGGGTCGTTCACCACGAGCGTGTAGAGCGCCTGCCGCTCGCGGGCCGACAGCGCCCCGTCGTGGTCGGAGTCGCAACGCTCAAGCGCGGCCTGCAGGCCCGCGTCGGGGAAGAACGTGCTGGCCAGGGGCAGGGTTATCTCCTGGCCCTCGTCGGTGTTGAGGCGCTGCATCGCCGGACAGCCCGACAGGTCGAGCCTGGCCAGGGAGTTGCCCGCGGCGTCCAGGTCGGTGAGGCTCTCGCAGTCGCGCAGGTCGAGCGTCTGCATGGCGTTGTCGTGGACGTCGAGCGTCTGCAGGTCGTGCAGGCCCGACAGGTCGAGCGACTCGATGCCGTTCTGCGACACGTCCAGCTCCACCAGGGCGGTGCAGCGGCTCACGTCGGCCGCCTTGAGGATGTTGCCGCTGACGTCGAGCTTCTCCAGGTGGGAGAAGGTCGAGATGCCCGTGAGGTCGGCGATGCCCAGGCCCGCCAGGTCGAGCTCGGTGACGTGGGAGGCCTCCTCGGGGGAGATGCGGCCGTTGCCGTCCTCGTCGCAGGCCGCGACGGCCTGGCGAAGCGCCTCGTCGGGGAACACCGCGACGTCGATGGCCACGCCGTTGGGCACCACGTAGGCGAAGTGGTAGGCGAGGGCCCCCGCGCCCAGCAAGGCCGCCACGCCCAGCGTGGCCAGGCCCGCCACCACGCGCCGCGACACGTGCCGCTCGGGCGGCTCGGGGGGCTTGGTGGTCACGTCGGGCAGGCCCCAGGAGGCGCGCACCTGCCGGGCGGCCCCGCCGAAGCAGGCGATGCGGGTGGGGTCGTCGAGGACATATGCCCCCGTCTTGTCGGATTCTTTGGACTTTCGAGCCATGCCCTGCCGTCACTTCCCTCGCGCTATACTGAATGCGGCTCCGGGCCGCTGTCTAAAGGCCCTGATAGTCTACTACGTTAGCGTCGCAGCTGCCCGCAAGGTCGCCTCCCTTCACAAGCGGCCTGCCTCGGCTGCCCCAGGCGAAGGGTCGGGAATGTCCGTACCTCAGGTGGTCGTGATAACCGGAATGTCGGGCGCGGGGCGCACCGAGGCCCTCCATGCCCTGGAGGACGCCGGCTTCTACTGCATAGACAACCTCCCGCCCACGATGCTGCTGCCCCTCGTGGAGCAGTCGGGCCTGCGCCTGGACGCGACCAGCCGCCTGGCCGTGGTGTGCGACCTGCGTTCCCGCGACCTGTTCGACACCCTCTGCGGCGAGCTCGACCGCCTGCGCGAGCGCGGCATCGCCTGCAGCGTGGTGTTCCTCGACGCCACCGACGACACCCTGCGCCGCCGCTACAACTCGCTGCGCCGCCGCCACCCCATGGCGGAGGGCGACTGCACGGTGGGCGAGGCCATCGAGCGCGAGCGCGAGCGCCTCTCGGTGGTGCGCGAGCGGGCCAACATGGTGGTCGACACCACCTCAATGCGCGCCCGCGACCTGCGCGCCCTGCTCGTGGACGAGTTCTCGCGCGTGCCGGCCGCCCAGGCCCTCAACGTCTCCGTCTTCTCGTTCGGCTTCAAGTACGGGGTGCCGCTCGACGCCGACATCGTCATCGACGTGCGCTTCCTGCCCAACCCCTACTACGACCCGGCCCTGGCCGAGCTCACGGGCCTGGACGCCCCCGTGCGCGACTTCGTGATGGGCCGCCCCGAGACGCAGGCGTTTCTCGCGGCGTGGTTCAACCTGCTCGACGTGGCCATGCCGGGCTATGTGTCCGAGGGCAAGAAGCACCTGGCCGTGGCGGTGGGCTGCACGGGCGGCCAGCACCGCAGCGTCGCCCTGGCGCAGGCCACGGCGGCCCACCTCAAGGAGCAGGGCTACCACGTGAGCGTCGGCCACCGCGACCTGTCGCGCCACACGAAGGCGTAGGGGCATATGGCAGCGCATCCCACCCCAGGCCAGGTCAGGGCCGTCTCCATCGGCGGCGGCACCGGCCAGCCCAACGCCATCCGGGCCCTGCACAACGCCGGCTGGTTCGTGACGGCCGTGGTCGCCATGGCCGACGACGGCGGCTCCACGGGCGTCATCCGCTCCGAGATGGGCATCGTGCCGCCCGGCGACATCCGCAAGTGCCTCGTCGCCATGGCCTCCGACCCCAAGGGCCCCATGGCCCGCGCCTTCGAGCACCGCTTCTCCTTCGCCGACAACCACGCCCTGGGCAACCTGCTGCTCGCGTCGCTGGCCGCCGAGACGGGCTCGTTCGGCGAGGCCGTGGAGCTGTGCGGCGAGATGCTGGGGTGCCACGGGCGCGTGTGTCCCTCCACCATGGAGAACGTGGTGCTGTGCGGCAGGTCGCGCGACGGCATGGAGTTCCGCGGCGAGGCCACGCTCGGGTCGGGCCCGTGCGCGCTTTCGCAGGTGTGGCTCTCGCCGCGCGACCCCCATGCCAACGGCCCCGCGGTGCGCGCCATCCTGGAGGCCGACATCGTGGTGCTCGGCCCCGGGTCGCTCTTCACCTCCGTCATCCCGAACATCCTGGTGCCGGGCATCATGGAGGCCCTGCGCGCCACCGCCGCGCCCAAGGTGTACGTGTGCTCCATGGCCGACATGCAGGGCGAGACCTGGGGCCTGGGGGCCGAGGAGTACGTGGAGGCCCTGCTGCAGCACGGCATGGAGGGGTGCCTTGACGCCGTGCTGCTCCACCGCCCCTCGCACTGCGGCAGGGGCCTGGCCACGCGCCACTTCCACGCCGTCACCCAGGAGGGGGCCGTCGCCGATTCCGCGCAGCCCGACTACCTGCGCCCCGTGCCCCTGGGGGAGGACGCCCTGGCCCGCATCGAGGCACGCGTGCCGCTCGTGGTGGTGCGCGATTTCTCCGACGAGCGCCATCCCACCTGGCACGACCTGGGCAAGCTCGAGCTGGCCTTTCGGGGGGTGCTCGACTCGTGTCGTTCACGGCGGAGGTAAAGGACGAGCTGTCGCGCGTGACGTGCGGGCCGGATGCCCAGCTGGCCGAGCTGGCGGCGCTCGTGCGCATCTGCGGCACGCTGTCGCTGTCTGGCTCGCGCAGGTTCCGCCTGGCCCTCACCACCGAGACCGGCTCGGTGGCGCGCGTGCTCTACACCCTTCTGGGCGGCCCCAGGCCCCTGGAGTGCCAGCTCACCGTGCGGCGCTCCGTGCTGCACAAGACGCGCAACTACCTCATCAGCGTGCCCGACCAGGAGGGCCTTGAGGAGGCGCTCGTGGAGATGGGCGTGCTCACCGAGCACCTCACCTTGGCCCGCGACATCCCCGAGGAGCTCGTGAGCGACAAGGAGCGGGCCTTCGCCTACCTGCGCGGGGCGTTTCTGGCCGGCGGCTTCGTGTCGGAGCCGCACACGGCCGACGCGCATATGGAGGTGGTGGCCCAGACGCTCAGCATCGCCGACGGCATCGCCTCGATGTTCGAGCGCGTGGGCCTGCAGGCGCGCGTGGGCAAGCGGCGCGGGTCGTTCGTCATCTACCACAAGGCGGCCGACGGCATCCAGGAGATGCTGGCCGCCCTGGGGGCGCGGCGCTGCGCGCTCAAGATGGCCCAGGTGCGCGCCGTGCGCTCGGCGCGAAACGACGCGAACCGCCTGGTGAACGCCGAGCTCGCAAACCAGCGCAAGGCCGCCGAGGCCGCGGGCAGCCAGACGCTGCTCGTGGAGCAGGTCATCGCCGAGGTGGGCTACGAGCGGCTGCCGCGCGCCCTGCGCGACTTCTGCGACCTGCGCCTGGCCCACGCCGACCTGTCGCTGCGCGAGCTGGGCAAGGCGGCCGACCCGCCGCTGTCCAAGTCGGCCGTCGCGCACCGCGTGCGCCGTTTGGAGCAACTACTCGCCGAGCAACGGGCGAACGGCGAGGCGTAAACGTTTACAATCTTGCAACCAACCAATCGGTCTTTTGGGCCTGCGCGGCCCAGACGAAGGAGGATCATCGAATGACGGTCAGAATCGGTATCAACGGCTTCGGTCGCATCGGACGCGTGGCATTCCGCGCCGCCCTCGACGATCCCGATATCGAGGTCGTGGCCATCAACGACCTGGGCAAGACCCAGGCCATGGCCCAGCTCGTCCGCCGTGACTCCGTCCACGGCAAGCTCGCCCACACCCTCGAGGTCGACGGCATGGACTTCATTGTCGACGGCATCAAGCGCGTCAAGGGTCTGTCGGCCCGCGAGCCCAAGGCCATCCCCGCCCTTCCCTGGGGCGACCTGGGCGTCGACGTGGTGCTCGACTGCACGGGCAAGTTCCGCAGCGCCCCCGAGCTGCGCCGCCACATCGAGTGCGGCGCCAAGAAGGTCGTGCTGTCCGCTCCCGCCAAGGGCGAGATCGACGGCACGTTCGTCGTGGGCGTCAACGACGACCAGTACGACCCCGCCACGATGGACATCGTGTCCAACGCCTCGTGCACCACGAACTGCCTGGCCCCCGTGGCCAAGGTGCTCGTGGACAGCTTCGGCATCAAGCGCGGCTTCATGACCACCGTCCACTCGTTCACCACCGACCAGCGCCTGCTGGACAACTCGCACTCCGACCTGCGTCGCGCCCGCGGCGCCGCCCAGTCCATCGTGCCCACCACCACGGGCGCGGCCAAGGCCCTGGGCCTGGTCATCCCCGAGCTCAAGGGCAAGCTCGACGGCTTCTCCGCCCGCGTTCCCACCCCCGACGGCTCCATGGTGGACCTCGTGGCCGAGCTTGAGCGCCCCGTGAGCGTCGAGGAGGTCAACGCCGCCATGAAGCAGGCCGCCCAGGGCGAGCTCAAGGGCATCCTCGACTACTCCGAGGAGCCGCTCGTGTCCATCGACGTGGTGGGCGAGAAGTGCTCGAGCCTGTTCGACGCCGGCTGCACCATGGTCCTGGGCGGCCAGGGCGACCTGGTGAAGGTCGTCTCCTGGTACGACAACGAGATGGGCTACTCCTGCCGCCTGCTCGACCTGGCGAAGATCGTCGCCACCCGCTAAGCCATCTTGCGGGGTTTGAAAGCGTTACACATCGTGCGCCGCACGAGCAGCACATAAGGTGCATGTAAGGCGCCGCTCGTGGGTCCGGCCGGACTCGCGGGCGGCGTTTCGTTTGAACGGCGCCGCCCCGGCGCGGCGCGCGGCCGCCATGCGGTACAATCCCCGGGCCTACAGTCGCGCCATCGGGCGCATACGAACACGAATCGAGGAAGCATGTCTCACAAGCGCAGCGTCGCCGACGCAGACGTCGCAGGCAAGCGCGTCATCGTCCGCGTCGATTTCAACGTGCCCGTCAAAGACGGCGTCGTGGGCGACGACACCCGCATCCGCGCGGCACTGCCCACCATCGAGCTGCTCCGCTCCCGCGGGGCGCGCGTGGTGTGCATGAGCCACCTGGGCCGCCCGGCCGGCACCGGCTTCGAGGCCGACTACTCCATGGAGCCCGTCGCGGCCCGCTTCTCCGAGCTTCTCGGCGCCCCCGTCGCCTACGTGCGCGACGTCTGCGGCCCCGAGGCCATCGCCGCCTCCGAGGCCCTCGAGGACGGCCAGGTGCTCCTCGTGGAGAACCTGCGCTTCGAGAAGGGCGAGAAGAAGAACGACGAGGCCTTCGCCGCCCAGCTCGCCAAGCTCGGCGACCTGTATGTGAACGACGCCTTCGGCGCGGCGCACCGCGCCCACGCCTCCACGGCCGGCGTGGCAGCCTTCCTGCCCGCCTACGCGGGCCTGTTGCTGGCCAGCGAGGTGGACACCATCACGGGCATGCTCAACGACCCCGCCCGCCCCTTCGTCGCCGTCCTGGGCGGCTCGAAGGTCTCCGACAAGATCGGCGTCATCGACGCCCTGTCCGAGAAGGTTGACGTGCTGCTCATCGGCGGCGGCATGTGCTTCACCTTCATGCGCGCCCAGGGCCTGTCCATCGGCTCGTCGCTCGTGGAGCCCGACTGGGTGGAGCGCGCCGGCGAGATGCTCGCCAAGGCCTCCGAGCGCGGCTGCCGCATCGTGCTGCCCAGCGACTACGTGGTGGCCGACGCCTTCGCGGCCGACGCGAACACCCAGGTGGTTGACGCCGCCAACATCCCCGACGGCTGGATGGGCCTCGACATCGGCCCGCGCTCCTGCGAGGAGTACGCCCGCGAGCTTGCCGGCGCCAAGACCGTCTTCTGGAACGGCCCGATGGGCGTCTTCGAGATGGACGCCTTCGCCGCGGGCACCAAGGCCGTGGGCGAGGCCATCGCGGCCAACGAGGCCTGCACCTCCGTCGTGGGCGGCGGCGACTCGGCGGCCGCCGTCAAGAAGTTCGACCTGGCGGCCGGCATGACGTTCATCTCCACGGGCGGCGGCGCCTCCATGGAGCTGGTCGAGGGCAAGGTGCTGCCCGGCGTGGAGGCGATTCCCGATGCCGATTAAGCTGGGCCAGCCCCAGGGAGTCGGCCACAAGGTGGTCGTCGCCGGCAACTGGAAGATGAACAAGACCTACGGCGAGGCCGTGCAGCTCGCCCAGCTCGTGAGCGACCGGCTCAAGCGCGCCTGGAAGGACGAGGTCGAGGTCGTGCTCTGCCCGCCGGCCACGGCCCTGCGCGGCGTGAGCAACGTGTTCGCGTTCGACAAGTCCTACGCCAAGGTGGGCGGCCAGGACTGCTCGGCGCACGACTCGGGCGCCTACACCGGCGAGGTCAGTGCCGCGATGCTGGCTGACCTGGACTGCGCCTGGTGCATCGTGGGCCACTCCGAGCGCAGGCAGGGCCACGGCGAGACGAGCGAGCAGGTGGCCGCCAAGGCCGCGGCGCTTCTGCGCGCCGGCATCGCCCCCATGGTGTGCGTCGGCGAGCCCGAGAGCGTCTACGACGCGGGAACCACCTCCGAGTACGTCTCCGAGCAGGTGCGCTCCTCGCTTACCGGGCTCGACCTGCAGGGCCGCGACCTGGCCGTCGCCTATGAGCCGGTGTGGGCCATCGGCACGGGCAAGGTCCCCACGCCTGAGTACGTGCAGCAGGTGGCCGCCCAGATCCGCGCCTCCGTGGAGGCGACCCTGGGCGCCGAGGCGGCCCAGCGCTGCCGCGTGCTGTACGGCGGCTCCGTCAAGTCGGGCAACGCCGCGCTCTTCTGCGCGTGCGACGACGTGGACGGCGTGCTCGTGGGCGGCGACTCGCTCGACGCCGACAAGTTCGTGGCCATCATCGAGGCGGTGCTGCATGAATAGGCTTCCCGCTCTTCTCGTCATCATGGACGGCCTGGGCTGGGCCGAGCCCTCCGAGGCCAACGCCGTGAGCCTGGCGGCCACCCCCAACCTCGACGCGCTCATGGCCAGCTACCCCTGGCGCACCATCGAGGCGTCCGGCGAGGCCGTGGGCCTGCCCGCCGGCCAGATGGGCAACTCCGAGGTGGGCCACCTCAACATCGGCGCGGGCCGCGTGGTCATGCAGGAGCTCATGCGCCTCAACCACGCGGTGAGCTCGGGGGAGTTCTTCTCCAACGAGGTGCTCGTGGCGGCGTGCCAGAAGGTGGCCAAGGCCGGCTCCACCCTGCACGTGATGGGCCTTCTGTCCGACGGCGGCGTGCACTCCCACATCGACCACTGCCTGGCGGTGCTGGAGCTCGCGGCCAAGCAGGGCGTGAAGCGCGTGCGCGTGCACGCTTTCCTCGACGGGCGCGACGTGGCGCCGGGCACGGGCCTGGCCTACATCGACAGGCTCTCCGCCGCCTGCGCCAACCTCTCCGAGCGCAGCGCCTGCGACTGCCGCATCGGCAGCGTGTCGGGCCGCTACTACGCCATGGACCGCGACAACCGCTGGGACCGCGTGAAGCGCGCCTGGGACGCCATCGTCCTGGGCCGCGGCACCGCCCTGCTGCCGGCGCATCAGGGCGTCCAGGCCAGCTACGACGCCGACATCCTCGACGAGTTCGTGGTGCCCTTCGCCTGCGAGGACGCCGGCGTGGTGGACAACGACGCCGTCGTGTTCTTCAACTTCCGCCCAGACCGGGCCCGCGAGCTCTCGCGCGCCTTCACCCAGGCGGACTTCTCCGGCTTTGAGCGGGGGCGCGCGCCCCGCGTGACGTTTGTCACCATGACGGAGTACGACCCCACGCTCGACGTCGAGGTGGCCTTCCCCAAGGAGAACCCCACCAACGTCCTGGCCGACGTGGTGGCCGCCGCCGGCCTGCGCCAGCTCCACACCGCCGAGACGGAGAAGTACGCCCACGTGACGTTCTTCATCAACGGCGGCGTCGAGCAGGAGAAGCCCGGCGAGGAGCGCGTCCTGGTAGCCTCTCCCAAGGTGGCCACCTATGACCTGCAGCCCGAGATGAGCGCCCCGGAGGTCTCCGACAAGCTCGAGGCGGCCATCCGCGCCGACGAGGCCGACGTCTACGTCGTGAACTTCGCCAACCCCGACATGGTGGGCCACACGGGCAGCGTCCCGGCGGCCATCCGCGCCGTGGAGGCCACCGACGAGGCCGTGGGCAAGGTCGTGGGCGCCGTGCGCGAGAAGGGCGGCGTCGCCATCATCATCGCCGACCACGGCAACTGTGACTGCATGTTCACGGTCGACGATGCGGGCCAGCGCCATCCCGTCACCTCGCACACCTGCGCGCCCGTGCCCTTCATCGTGGTGGCCGACGGCGTGGACGTGCGCCGCGACTGCCCCGGCGCCCTGTGCGACGTGGCCCCCTCGCTCATCGATCTTGTAGGATTGGAGAAACCGCAGAGCTGGACGGGCACGAGCCTGATCGTCCGCAAGGATTCCTGATACAATCACCTGTCGTTTAGCCTTCTGTGATTCATCGTTTCCGAGGAGATCGCCTTGAACCCTCTGCTTATCGCGCTCGTCGTCGTCTGGTTCCTCTCCGGCCTGGGCCTGGTCGCCTTCATCCTGATGCATTCGGGCAAGGGCACCGGCGTCTCCGAGATGATCGCCGGCTCCATGTACTCCAACATGGGCGGCACCGGCACGGTCGAGAAGAACCTCGACAAGCTCACGGTCATCTGCGCCATCGTCTTCGTGGCGTGCCTGTTCGTGTTCATGATCTTCTTCCCCCAGGGAAGCGTCTCGGCCTAAGGGCTGCAATCAGAGTGACTTCAGAGGTGTCGGCGCCCCACGCGTCGGCACCTCTTTTCGTATGCGAGGAGAGAAGATGCGCGCAAGCGAGCTGGGTCATGGCAGGCGAAGGGGTCGCGAGGGGGCGGCAGGACCTACGGGGCGCCCCACGCGCCGGGAGGTTCTCGGGGCGGCGCTGCTGGGGGGATGCGCGGCCCTCATGGGCGGGTGCAGCATCGACGGCGTGCTGCCCGAGCCCATCTCGTCGCTTGCCTCCGGGTCGGGCAGGTCTGCCATAGACAACGCGGTGTCGCAGGCCCAGGCCGACCGCGTGCTCGAGGGAGGCACGCTCGTGTGCCAGACGGCCGGCGTCTCCACGCTGGACCCGCACGGCGCCTGGGGCTATTGGGAGCGCCTGGCGTGCCGGTGCGTCTTCGACGCGCTCACCGAGTACGACTTCTCGCAGATGAAGCTCGTCGGCAAGGCCGCCACGAGCTGGGAGTCCGACGCGTCGATGCGGCGGATCCTCTTCCACCTGCGCGAGGGCGCGACGTTCCACGACGGCGAGACGGTCACCGCCCAGAACTTCGCGATGGCCTGGAACGCCCTGGCCGCGGCGCAGGACGACGTCTCGGCGCGCCTGGCGTCGTGTCTTTCCATGGTGGGGGGATATGAGGATGTCCGCGCGGGCCGGCAGGGCGCGCAGCTCGACCTGGAGTGCCCCGACGACTACACGTTCGTGGTGAACCTGGCCCATCCCTTCGCCGACTTCGCCTACATCGCCTCGATGACCCAGCTCGCGCCCCTGCCCATGCAGGCCTTCGACCCCGAGGGGCGCCTGGTCTCCCGCCCCAGCGGCAACGGCGCCTTCTGCCTGGAGGGGGCCGCCGGCCAGGGCACGACGCGCCTGGTGGCCAACACGACCTACTGGGGGTCGCAGCCTCACGTGAACGCCGTGGAGCTGCGCGCAAGCGACGACTTCGAGGGGGAGTGCAAGCGCCTGACGGGGGGCTCCTACGACCTCGTGTACGTCCCGGTGGACCAGGCCGCCCAGATGGAGCAGGCCTGCGGCGCCCCCACCCAGCAGGGACTCCTCAGCCCCGGCAACCAGGCATGCGTGTCGGGGCTGCGCGTGGTGAGCCTGCTCGTGGCGAACTGCGCGTCGCAGACGTTCTCCTCGGTCGCCGCCCGCCAGGCCGTGGCATGGGCGCTCGACGCGGCAAAGCTCGCCCGCAAGGTGGGCCTGGACGCCTCCGAGGCGGCCGACAGCCCGCTCGTGCCGTCAAACCTGGCCTACGAGGCCGGGGTGTGGACGTCGGGCCTCGACGGGTCGGCATGCGCCCAGACGGTCGCCGACACCTGGTCGGGCGCGAACCCCGCCGCCTCGGCGGTGCTGCTGTGCGACCCGTGCGTGCTGGCCGAGCTCGGCCAGGCCGTCGCGGCCCAGCTCAAGGGCGTCGGCATCCCTGTGAGCGTTGTCACGCCCGGCTGGGACGAGTACGCCCGCCGCCTGCGCTCGGGCGACTTCGACCTGGCCCTGGTGGCCCACCGCCCGCGCAGCGACGCGGCCGCCATGGAGCTCTTCAGCCTCTTCTACTCGCAGGGCGACCAGAACCTTTCCCGCTACGCCAGCGACGAGGTGGACGAGGCCCTCGTGCAGGCATGCCAGCTGGGCGACGAGGCCACGCGCCTGGACGCCCTGCGCGACGTCTCGCGCGTCATCGCCCAGGACAGGCCCGTCGTGCCCCTGCTGTATGCGGCGGGCGGCGTGGCCGTCTCAAGCCGCGTGAATGACCTGCCCGTAGGGGCGGACCTGTTCCCGGCATTCGCCTCGTGTTGGCTTTCCGCCTAGCGAATGTGTGCTAGATATGGAGAAGAAACCATATCAGCGCTCTTGGGCCGATTGTGCTTGCAAAGGGGCGCGTGTTCCTCTATAGTTCTTTCCCGCGTTGCAACAACAAGTTGTCAACAACAACGACAACAAGTTGCGAATCGCAAGTCGGAGTGGCGGAATAGGCAGACGCGCTAGCTTGAGGTGCTAGTGACCTTTACGGTCTTGCGGGTTCAAGTCCCGCCTCCGACACCATTGAATCCTAAAGAGCCCCGCAAGGGGCTCTTTTCGTTTATCAAGTATTCTCGACACAGGGAGGTGCGCATGGCCAGCGCCGATGTCGCCCGCCTTACCGAGCAGCTTGCCGACTGCCGCAAGCGATTCAAGGCGGTGCTGCACCTTCTGCGGCACACCGCGAGCTTCGGGCTCGACGCCGACCAGACCTGCGACCAGATAGCCGACGAGCTCGCGCAGGCCCTGCTGGCAGACGCCGCGATCTTCTACCTCGTGGCCGACAAGGGCTTCGTCCCCTTCGGCGTCTCCGAGGGCTTCCGCAGCCTCGCGGGTGACTTCTCCCAGAAGCCCTCCTCGCCGGGCATCCCGCCCATTGTGTCGCGTTCCCGGCAGACCATGTCGTTCGAGGTCCTGGAGCGGCCCGCCACCCCCGACGACCCCTGCATCATGCGCGACGCCTCGGGCACGCGCTACAAGGCCCGCACCATCCTGGGCACATCGTGCACCTGCCTCGTGGGCGCCCCCGTGTACTCGGGCGACCGCGTGGCGGCGGTGCTCGTCTTCGGGTGGAAGCGCCCCCACGAGCTCGACGGCGAGGAGCGCGAGATCCTCCAGGACCTCTGCGAGACGCTGTCGTTCGGCATCTCGTCCGCCTTCAGCCAGGTGCGCCTGGAGCACTCCAACGACCTCAAGGACGCCCTCATCGCCATCCACGACGTCGTGGCGCACAGCGAGGAGCTCTGCCGCTCGGTGGCGCTCGAGGTGGCCGAGACCATCGCGTGCGCCTTGCCGGCTCGCGTGCTGCTCGTCGAGGGGGACCAGGACGGCCAGGGCTGCAAGGTGACGCCCCTGGAGCCGGGCCACGAGGCCGCGGAGCCCCTGCAGACCAACATGCGCTTCGAGGGCGTCGTGGGCGAGGGCGGGCAGATCCGCGCCATCCAGCACGCAAGCGACGTGGGCATGTGGGTGGCACGTCACACCGACCTCAACTCGGGCTTCGTGGTGCCCATCGCCGACGAGTGCCTCTGCGGCCAGGGGCGCTATGCGCTGCTTGTGCTGCGCGGCATGTTCGACGTGCCCTTCGACTTCATCGACGAGGAGTTCCTGCGCGACGTCTCCCACGAGGTGGCCCGCATCGTGACCACCGAGCGCATCCATGCCAACGAGGCCCAGATCGCCCACGCCCTGCAGGTGGGCCTGCGCAACGAGATCCCCCAGGTCGGCGGCATCTCCACGGCGTCGCTGTACGTCTCGGCCACCGAGGCGGCCGTCGTGGGGGGCGACTTCTTCGACCTGCACCAGCTCGACGAGGAGCGCTTCGTCGTGGTGATGGGCGACGTGTCGGGCAAGGGCGTGGAGGCCGCCGTGGTGGCGTCCATGGCCAAGACCGGCCTTGCCGCCTATGCCTGGGACAAGGCCGACCCCGACGAGATGGTGGAGGCCTTGAACAGCCTGTTCCTGAGCTTCTCGCGCGTCGAGACCTTTGCCACGATGTGCGTCGTCATGGTGGACCTCGCAAGCCAGAGCGCCAAGTACTGCAGCGCCGGGCATCCGCCGGCGATGCTCGTGCACGGCCCCGACACGGCAAACCCCTCGCTGGAGCTGCTCACCGTGCAGTCGCCCGTGGTGGGCGCCTTCGAGGGCATGCGCTACGTCTCGGGGTCGTTCTCGTTCGACCTGGGCGACGTGCTGTTCCTCTACACCGACGGCACCACCGAGGCGCGCAGCCCCTCGGGGGGCTTCTTCGGCGAGGGGAGCCTGCGCGACGCCCTCTTGCGCGCCTGCCGCTTCGGCTTGGACGACATCCCCCGCCGCGTCCTCAAAGAGGTGGAGGACTTCGCCGGGGGAGACACCCACGACGACATCGCCATGCTCGCCGTGCGCTTCGACGGCCTGGTGTAGCGCAAAGCCGCTCGTCTGCCTCGCTCGCTGATTGGGCGGCCGACAATTGGGGAACAAGACCGGGAGTTTGGTTGCCGATCCCCGAGGAGGTGCGATGCTTGTCGACAAGGGATCGCTCGTCATCTCCCTGGCGGGCGACATCACCTGGCAGAACGCCTCCGCGCTGCGCGAGCGGCTCGGCCTCATCGTGCAGCAGGGCTACTCGACCCTCGTGCTCAACGTCGACTCGGTGGGCCATATTGACACATCGGGCATGGCCGTGCTCGTGTCGTTCAGCCGCCGGCTTCAGGCCAAAGGGGGCCGCCTGCTGCTCCTGAACGCCTCCCAGGGCGTGATCTGCGCCCTGCGCCAGGCGGGCCTCACGGGCAAGATCCCCTGCATCCCCAAGGGGACGGCGGGCGTGCGCGAGGTGGGGGTGCCCAGCGACGAGAACCCCCTGCGCGTCTATACCATCAGCCTGTCGCGTGACCCCTCCTCCATGGAGCAGGCGCGAAAGTCCGTCGCCAACATCCTGCAGGCGCTCCAGCTGCCGCGCAGCACCGCCTACGACATCGTGCTCGCCTTGGGCGAGGCCCTCGGCAACGCCTTCGACCACGGCGGCGGCTCCCAGGGGCAGGAGGGCGACGTCTCGGCCACCATCTCGCTGTATTCCGACCGGCTCGTGATGGAGGTCAACGACTGCGGCTCGGGCATCTCCTACGCCCAGGGCGACGAGCTGCCGCAGGCAAGCCTGGAGCGCGGGCGGGGCATCAAGCTCATGCTCATGCTCGCCGACTCCATATCCATCACGCCGCGCGCCTCGGGCAAGGGGACCTGCGTGCGCCTCGTGAAGATGCTCAACCTGGAGCCCGCCGTCAAAGGGTAGGGGCGTGCGATCTCGCGCCGTTGGGAACGGCCGGGTGCGAGGAAGCGGCGAGGCCGGGGACATCGGGCATGTTTTGTTGAAAATGTGTGCCTCACAGCCGAATGCATGATTGGCCTTGCCAAAGTCGCGCTCTTCCCGTAAAGTGAATACCCGCTGATGAGCACTACAGTAAATCAGCCGATGGGCGTTTAGCTCAGGGGGAGAGCGCTTCCCTGACACGGAAGAGGTCACAAGTTCAAATCTTGTAACGCCCACCATCGAATCTTCAAGCCAGGAGGCTACGCCTTCTGGCTTTTTTCGTTTCTCGTCTCCTTTCAGGCCGGTTGCGGCTGAGGCCGGGACGCGCCCCCATGCGCCCATGTTCGGGAAGCGGGGCGCGGGCGTCTCCCGGCCTCTTGGTGCGGGCGTGCCTTACGAGTCGGCCTCGGCCTGGGCCTCCTTGAGCGTGGGGGCCTCGCGGGGCTCGGCGTACTCCACGTTCTCGAAGCGGTCGCGCATGAACTCGTCGTCGTAGTGCTGGTCGATGAAGCGCTCCAGGGCGTTCGTGGCGACGTACCCCTCGTCGCGGGCCACCTTGCGCAGCGCCACGGCGATGGTCATGGCGCAGTCGGCCACCAGGAAGGCGGTGAGCGCCACGACGAGGACCGTGCGCCCGGGCTCCTTGGGCGTCCCCAGCAGGAAGATGATCTCGGGCATGATGGAGTAGGCCCAGACGCAGCCGAGCATGCCCCACATGATGCTCATGCGCAGGCACACGTAGTTCGTGATGGCGTCGGGGTAGGACTCGTAGGTCCACGAGACCACGCCGAGGATCCCCTCCAGGCACATGCCGCAGAACTGCTCCAGCGCCGAACCTATGCACATGGACGCCAGGAATATCACCCAGGCCGGGCGCTTACGGATCCCCCACAGGCAGACGGTGAGCAGCACCGCGCCCACGCCGTATAAGGGGGAGAAGGGGCCCCACACCAAGCCGTAGCGGTGCTGCCAGGCGCCTTGCGTCACGAGCCACCAGAGGGTCTCGAGGATCAGCCCCAGGATGCTCGCCACGGTGAAGATGACCACGAGGTGGTAGAAGCTCACGTGGTCGAGCGAGTCCAGGTAGCGTTCCCTGCGCTCGCGCCGGCGCCTGCTCGACGCCTCCCACTCCTCCTTGGTCAGCTTCGCCTTGCCCAGTCGCCTCTTTGCGAACAGGGTGCCGCGTGCCAGGGCGAACGCCAGGCCGACCAGGCATAGCAGCATGAAGAGGATGAGAAGGATCATCGCGGCCCTTTCTGTGGGAAGCGCACGAAACCAAACCTTAATAATAGCCCGGGCGCTGGCGCTTCGCGGGGCTGCCGCCAATTCCCCATCAGTCGGGGCAATCCGTCGCTGGTCTCAAATATGAAGGATATATGGCGAGAATTGCAAACTTGGCGTTCCGACAAAGTAAGGCTTGCGAAAGGAGACGTTCTGCCGTAAAGTACTTCCTCGCACGCGGACTTGGCTCAGTTGGTAGAGCACAACCTTGCCAAGGTTGGGGTCGCGGGTTCGAGTCCCGTAGTCCGCTCCATGCTTAACACAGGGCCGTTCTTCGGCCCTTTTGTTAGGATGGCGATGTGGCCAAGTGGTAAGGCAGAGGCCTGCAAAGCCTTTACCCCCAGTTCGAATCTGGGCATCGCCTCCAATGTTTATTTAGAACCGCCTCGAAAGGGGCGGTTTTTTTGTTTGCGCACCTCTCCTTGGCGCCTTGCTGCCCGATGTCGGCGTTTCGGCCGCCTGGCCGGCGAACTGTCGCCTGACGCAATCGCACCTGATCGGTCCCTTCGACTCCCCGGTCGTTGCGCGCTCCTCGGCCGTCGTGCCCCCTCCTGTGCCGGGGGCTTGTTGCCCCACGTGCGCACAGGGACTGCTGGGCTGCCCAGCCATGGCAATCTCTGGCTCTTTTGCCCGCCAGGCGGCGCGCGGCGGTGGGGGGCCTTAGTATGTCCCCATAACTTTGTCCGCAGGGGCGGCACCGTGCTGCCGCCATGGCTGAACCGAGGATTCTGGGCGTGCTGATTACCACCGACGAGCAACTCCGCGCGTTTTGCACGCGCGCCGCGGCCAGCGAGGTCCTGGCCATCGACACCGAGTTCCTGCGCGAGAGGACGTACCGGGCGCGCCTGTGCCTCGTGCAGCTCGGCACCGACGACGAGCAGGTGGCCGTCGACCCCTTCTGCGTGACCGACACCGCCCCCCTCGTCGCCCTCTTCGACAACCCCGCCATCACGAAGGTGCTCCATGCCTGCACCCAGGACATGGAGGTGCTGCTCGACTGGTGTGGGATGCTGCCGCACCCCATCTTCGACACCCAGGTGGCGGCCTCCTTCATCTCCGACCACCATCAGATAGGCTACGGCCCCCTGGTGGAGGAGTACTGCCACGTGCATCTCCCCAAGTCCGACTCCCTGACCGACTGGTCGGCACGTCCCCTCGACTCCGGCCAGCTGGCCTACGCGCTCGACGACGTGCGCTACCTGCCCCAGATCTGGCGCACCATGCGCGACAAGCTCGACAAGCTGGGCCGCAGCTCCTGGGTCGCCGACGAGTTCGCACATGCCTGCGACCCCGCATCGTACAGGCACGACCCGCGGCTGGCCTACCGTAAGGTGAAGCGGGTCGGGTCGCTGTCGCGCAAGCAGATGAGCGTGGCGCGCGAGGTGGCCGCTTGGCGCGAGGAGCGTGCCTGCGCCCTGGACCGGCCGCGACGCTGGATCCTGAGCGACGAGCTGCTGGCCGAGATCGCCAAGCGCACGCCTACGAGCGAGTCGTCGCTTTTGCGCATCAGGGGCACCTCCGACCTCGACGCCGAGTCGCGCGCCCAGGTGCTGCGCGCCGTGCGCGAGGGCCTGGCGTGCCCGCCCGAGCTCTATCCCGACATGGCCCGCCGCTCCAAACCCAGCCTGGACAGCGAGTGCGTCTGCGACCTCATGTACGCCATGACCAGGATGGTGGCCGACCGCGAGCACGTGGCGTCGTCGCTGCTCGCCTCGCGCGACGACCTCATCGACTACCTCGAGGGCAAGTCCGACTCGCCCCTCACGCGCGGCTGGCGCCACGAGCTTTTGGGCTCGCACCTCGACGCCCTGCTCGCCGGGCAGGTCGGCCTCACGGTGGTCGACGGCAAGATCGAGCTTCTCTAAGGGGGGGCGCATGGCCTGGCAGCTCACCGCGCCCTCGCCCCAGCAGGGTGCAAAGGACGGCGCCATCAGCGTGGCGGAGGCCCTGGGGCGGGCCAAGGCCCAGCTGGAGGGCATGACGCTCGTGGTCGAGGGCGAGGTGTCCCAGTTCAAGGACAGCCCGGGCTACAAGGCCGTCTACTTCCCCGTGTCCGACGGCGCCGCCACGATGGACTGCATGATGTGGCGCAACCGCTACCTGGCAGGCGAGCTGCGCCTGCGCCCCGGCCTGCGGGTGCGCCTCACGGGGCGCTTCTCGGTGTATCCGGCAAAGGGCCGCATGCAGTTCGAGATATTCAAGCTGGAGGAGGCGGGGGAGGGCGACCTGCGCGCCAAGGTGGCCCGGCTTGCGCGCAAGCTCGACGCCGAGGGCCTCATGGACCCGGCCCGCAAGCTCCCCGTGCCGGCGTTCTGCGAGCGCGTCGTGGTGGTCACCTCGCCGCACGGCAAGGTGAAGGACGACGTGGCCCGCACCCTGCGCCGCCGCAACCCCCTCGTGCGCCTGCAGTTCTGCCCCGTGCAGGTGGAGGGGGCGGGGGCCGCCGAGCTCATGGTGCGCGCCCTGGCCGCGGCCCAGCAGGCCCGGCCCGACGCCATCCTGCTCGTGCGCGGCGGCGGCTCCTACGAGGACCTCATGCCCTTCAACGACGAGGCGCTCGCCCGTGCCGTCGCGGCAAGCGAGGTACCTGTCGTCACCGGCATCGGCCACGAGCCGGACACCACCATCTGCGACATGGTGAGCGCCCGGCGCTGCTCCACACCCACCGCGGCCGCCGAGTCGGTGGCCCCCGACCTGTCCGAGCTCACCTCGTCGCTCGACGCCCTCACCCGCAGGCTCGGCTCCGCCCTGCGCATCTCCCTTGAGGGACGCAGGCACGACGTGGAGCTGCTCGCCGCCCGGCCGTGCCTGTCCGACCCCATGCGCACCGTGGTGGAGGCGCCGGCCCGCGAGCTCGACCTGGCGCAGGACAGGCTCATGGCTGCCCTTCCCGCCCAGGTGCAGCGCTCCCGCGCCGACCTCGACGCGCGTGGCTCGGCCCTGGCCGCGAGCCTGCCGGCCCGGCTTGGGCGCGAGGACGCGGCCCTGGGCAACCAGACGCTCAGGCTTACCCATGCGGGCGGCAGCCTGCTCGAGCCCTGGCAGCGTGGCTTGGCCGTGCAGGCCGGCAAGCTCGAGGCGCTCTCGCCGCTTGCCGTCATCGCCCGCGGCTACAGCATGGTTCTTGACGGGCAGGGCGGCGTCGTCTCAAGCGTGGGCGCCGTGGCTGTGGGCGACGTCGTGGACGTGCGCCTTTGCGACGGCACGCTCGCCTGCACGGTCGATGCGATCACATCCCAGGAAAGGAGTGCCTGATGGCACAGGAAATGAAGGACGTCTCCGAGCTCACCTATCGTCAGGCGACCGCCGAGCTCGAGCAGGTCGTGCGCGCCCTTGAGTCCAACCAGCTCGAGCTTGAGGAGTCGCTGGAGCTCTATAAGCGCGGCGTGGAGCTGCTCGCCTCGCTGCGCTCGCGCCTGGCGCAGGCCGAGCAGCAGGTGAGCGCCCTCATGGGGCAGATCGAGGTAGACACCGACGAGCGCGACACGACCCTGAGCTAGCGCGCTGCGGCACGGGGCCCGGCCTCGCGCGGCGTCTCTCGGGCACGTTGATGCCACATCCTGGCCTGGCCGGTTGGGGCCCGCCGCAAGCCCGCGCGTGGCTACCGTTCGCGGGGTGCGTCCATGCTTCGCACACGTTTGCGCTCCCGCTGCCGCCGATAAGCGGCCGCGCGTCGATGCGTCGCATGCCCTGCGGGCCCCAGGCCGTGCTTTGGATAGAATGTAGTCGATTATCTCTGTGCTTCCGTGCCCGGAACGTGCGCGTCTCGGGCATTTTCATTTGGTGGAGGGTCCATGGACGTCCTGGTCGTGAACGCCGGCAGCTCTTCTTTGAAATACCAGCTCCTCAACGTCGAGTCGCGCGAGGTCCTTGCCAAAGGCGCCTGCGAGCGCATCGGCCTGGGCGAGTCCACCTTCTCAAGCGAGTTCGCCGGCCGCGAGACGTGCCTGTCCTTGCCCATCCCCAACCACCGCACCGCCATCACGCTCGTCCTGGGCACCGTGCTGCAGAACACCGCGCTCATGGAGGGCCACCATATCGACGCCTTCGGCCACCGCATCGTGCACGGCGGCACGTACTTCGACGACTCCTGCCTGGTAGACGACGAGGTGCTCGGCAAGATCGAGGAGATCGCCCCGCTTGCGCCCCTGCACAACTACGCCGCCGCCTCGGTCATCATGGCGTGCCGCGAGGTGCTGCCCGACGTCCCCAACATCGTCTCGTTCGACACCTCCTTCCACGCCACCATCCCCGAGGTGGCATACCGCTACGCGCTGCCCGACGAGCTGTGCGAGAAGTTCAAGCTGCGCAAGTACGGCTTCCACGGCATCAACCACCGCTATGTGGCGCGCACGGCCCAGCAGATGTGCGGCGACGCCGGCAGGCTCGTGAGCTGCCACTTGGGCAACGGCTCGTCGTTGTGCGCCGTGAAGGACGGCAAGGTGGTGGACACCACCATGGGCTTCACCCCGCTCGACGGCCTCATCATGGGCACGCGCTGCGGCTCCATCGACCCGGCGGCGGTCACCTTCATCCTCGAGAACTCCGACCTCACGGCCCGCGAGGTTGACAGCATCATGAACAAGAAGTCGGGCCTGCTTGCCTTGAGCGGCTTCACCAACGACATCCGCGACATCACGCAGGCGGCTGAGGAGGGCAACGACCGCGCCCAGCTCGCCCTCGACATGTTCTGCTACTCGGCCAAGAAGTACCTGGGCTCCATGGTCGCCGTCATGGGCGGCGTGGACACGGTCGTCTTCACCGCAGGCGCCGGCCAGAA
The DNA here is from genome assembly GCA_963619535.1 of Acutalibacteraceae bacterium. GTDB lineage: Bacteria > Actinomycetota > Coriobacteriia > Coriobacteriales > UMGS124 > UMGS124. The sequence goes on from CAVEWV010000003.1 coordinate 27,882, forward strand.
CTCGCCCGTCATCCGCTCCAAGGTCGCCGAGGGCCTGGAGGATTTGGGCATCGTGCTCGACCCCGAGCTCAACGCCCAGCGTCACAAGCAGCCCTGGGTCATCTCCGCGGAAGGCTCGCGCGTCAAGGTGCTCGTGGTCCCTGCCGACGAGGAGTACATGATCGCGCTCGACGTGAAGCGCATCCTGGGGTAGGACGCCGGGTCTTCCGCGCCCGCGGCCTCGTTGCACGCCCGCTTGCGCACGCGCCCGCGCCCGCGGCTTGCGCCCTGTGCCTGAGAAAGCCCTGCCATCGCACACGAAAGCGGGGCCGCCCGGAAGTCTCCTTCCAGGCGGCCCCGCTCCTTTGTGCGGCTATGAGGCGGGCGTCCTAGCAGGCGCTTGCCTGGTGCTGGCGCTGGGCCTGCACGGCGGTGGCGGCGACCATGCCCACGATGTCGGAGGCCGAGCAGCCGCGCGACAGGTCGTTGACGGGCGCGGCGATGCCCTGAAGCACCGGGCCGATGGCCTCGGCGCCGCCCAGGCGCTGGGCGATCTTGTAGCCGATGTTGCCGGCGTCGAGGTTGGGGAACACGAGCACGTTGGCCTTGCCGGCCACCGGAGAGCCCGCCGCCTTGCTGGCGGCCACGCTGGGCACCACGGCGGCGTCGAACTGCAGCTCGCCGTCGATCTGCACGTCGGGGGCAAGCTCACGGGCGATGGCGGTCGCCTGAGCCACCAGCTCGGTCTGCTCCGTCTTGGCGCTGCCCTTGCTGGAGAAGGAGAGCATCGCCACGCGCGGGGTGGTCTGCATGAAGCTCTCCCAGCTGCGGGCGGTCTGCACGGCGATCTGGGCGAGCTCCTCGGCGTTGGGGTAGGTGTTGAGCGCGCAGTCGGCGAAGAAGAACGTGCCGTCCTCGCCGAAGGGGCAGCCGGGCACGGAGATCTCGAAGAACGAGGACACGAGCGACACGCCGGGTGCGCACTTGAGGATCTGCAGCGCCGGGCGCAGGACGTCGCCCGTCGGGTGGCACGCGCCCGACACCATGCCGTCGGCGTCGCCCATCTTGACCATCATGACGCCGAAGTACAGCTCGTCGTCGAGTGCGGCGCACGCGGCCTCGAAGGTCATGCCCTTCTTGGCGCGCAGCTCGGCGAGCTTGGTGGCGTAACGGTCGCGCTCGGGGGAGGTGTGGTGGTCGATGACGGTGACGCCTTCGATGTCGATCTGCGCCGGGTCGCCCAGGACGATCACCTTGGCGATCCCCTGCGCGGCGATCTGCTTGGCGGCCTCGATGGTGCGCGGGTCGTTGCCCTCGGGCAGGACGATGCGCTGGGGGTTGGTCTTTGCGGCTGTGATGAGGCTGTCGGTGAACTTGCTCACGGTGGCTCCTTATGCGAGGCATGGAAGTACGGGGGGAGTGTCCCCCAAAAGCACTGGCAAGACACTCTAGCATGGTAGAATCCCACGGTTAGCGCTGTTTTCGTCCGTCGGGGGCCTGCGCACTGCCAAGCGGCAGGGCGGCCCCGTTTGTCCATCGCATTTGCAAAGGAGCGGATATGCCCGTCGCTCACGGTCTTCCCCAGACGTTTGACATCCATGCCTATGACGCCGTCGTCGTCGGTTGCGGCTACGCCGGCAGCGTCGTGGCCCGCGAGCTGGCCGAGCGCGCCGGCAAGCGCGTGTGCGTGCTCGAGCGCCGCCCCCACATCGCCGGCAACGCCTACGACTGCCTCGACGAGGCCGGGGTGCTCATCCACCTGTACGGCCCGCACATCTACCACACCTACGACGCGCGCGTGAACGACTACCTCACGCGCTTCTCCCAGATCACGGACTACCAGCACAAGGTGCTCGCCAACATCCACGGCACCCTCATGCCCGTGCCCTTCAACCATACCTCGCTCAAGATGGCCTTCGGCCCCGAGCGCGGCGAGGCCCTCTTCGCCAAGCTCGTCGAGAAGTTCGGCCTGGACCGCAAGGTGCCGATCCTGGAGCTGCGCGCCCAGGACGACGCTGACCTCGAGGAGGTGGCCGACTACGTCTTCGAGAACGTCTTCCTGCGCTACACGATGAAGCAGTGGGGCCAGACGCCCGACCAGATCGACCCCTCCATCACGGGCCGCGTCCCGGTGTTCGTGGGCGACGACGACCGCTATTTCCCCGGCGCCCCCTTCCAGGGCATGCCGGCGCAGGGCTACACCAAGCTCTTCGAGAACATGCTCGACCACGAGGGCATCGACGTCTTCCTCGACGTGGACGCGCGCGACCTGCTCAAGGTGGGGCAGGGGTGCATCGAGGCCGCCGGCAAGCCCTACGTGGGCCAGGTCGTCTACACCGGCCCCCTCGACGAGCTCTTCGGGCTCGACCTGGGCGCGCTGCCCTACCGCACGCTCGACATGGTCTTCGAGACGCTCGACATGGACCAGTTCCAGCCCGTGGGCACCGTCAACTACACGGTGAGCGAGGACTTCACGCGCATCACGGAGTTCAAGAACATGACCGGCCAGGTGGTGCCCGGCAAGACCACCATCATGAAGGAGTACTCCAAGGCCTACGAGCCCGGCAGCGGCCAGACGCCCTACTACGCCATCCTCGACCCCGAGAACAAGGCGCTCTACGCCAAGTACCTGGAGCGCGTCAGCGGCATCGAGAACTTCCATGCGGTGGGCCGCCTGGCCGAGTACCGCTACTACGACATGGACGCGGTCGTCGCCAGCGCCCTCAACCTCGCCGACAAGCTCGTCGAGGCCTAAGGGCCACAAGGAAAGAGAAGGTCTCACGGTGGAAAAGCTCGTCACGTTCGCCATACCCTGCTACAACTCCGCAGCCTACATGGACAAGTGCATCCAGAGCATCATCGACGCCTGCTCGCCGGGCGACGATTTCGAGATCGTCGTGGTCGACGACGGCTCGCAGAAGGACGACACCCCCGCCAAGGCTGACGCGTGGGAGCAGAGGTGCCCCGGCGTCGTGCGGGTCGTCCACCAGGAGAACGGCGGCCACGGCGCGGCGGTGCTCGCCGGCCTCAAGGCCGCGCGCGGCATGTACTACAAGGTGGTCGACTCCGACGACTGGGTGGACCGCGACGCGGCCCAGGCCCTTCTGGGCGACGTGCGCCGCCTCGTGGCGCAGGGCGAGGTTGTCGACCTGTTCATCTCGAACTACGTCTACGAGCACGTCGAGGACAACACGCAGAAGTCGGTGGGCTACCGCGGCGTCCTGCCCGAGGGCCGCGTCTTCACCTGGGACGAGATGGGCAAGTTCCGCATCGACCAGAACCTGCTCATGCACTCGCTGCTCTACCGCACCGAGGTGCTCAGGGACGGCGGCGTGCCCCTGCCGAGCCACACGTTCTACGTGGACAACATCTTCGCCTACGTGCCCCTGCCGCGCTGCAAGAAGCTTTACTATCGCGACGTCGACTTCTACCGCTACTTCATCGGCCGTCAGGACCAGAGCGTCAACGAGTCGGTCATGGTGTCGCGCTACCGCCAGCAGCTGCGCATCACCAAGATCATGTTCGAGGCGAGCCACCTTTACGAGGATGTCCAGAGCGCCCCGCTGCGCGCCTACATGCTCAACTACTTCACCATGATGATGGCGATCTCGAGCCTGTTCGGCCACATGTCGGCCGAGCCTGAGTCCGACAAGCTGGTCGAGGAGCTGTGGGGCGACCTCAAGGCCTTCGACGAGCGCATGTATGCCCATGCGCGTCACAACTTCCTCGGCGTGGGCACCAACCTGCCGGGCAAGCTGGGCAAGCGCATCACCATCGGCCTCTATCACATCGCGCAGAAGCTGTTCAAGTTCAACTAACGGCTGGTCCTGCCTGCCCGGGTGCCGCCCGGCCCCGGGGCAAGGCGGCCCGCATCACGCAAGAAGCCCCCGTCTTGTCGCGCAGTTCAATCTGCCTGCGGTGAGACGGGGGCTTCGTTGTAGTCGGCACCTGGGGAAGGCTGTCCAGCGCCACATCGGCGCTTACTTCACGTCGATCCCCTTGAGCTCGTGGTAGAGCCGGGAGATGGGAAGTCCCATCACCGTGTAGAAGTCGCCCTCGATGCCCTGCACGAAGAGACGCCCCCGTCCCTGCACGGCGTAGGCGCCTGCCTTGTCCATGGGCTCGCCGCTTGCGACGTAGGCGTCGATCTCGGCCTGCGACATATTCCAGAAGGTGACGTGGGCGGTCTGCGAGAAGCCGAGCACCTCGACGCCGTCGCGCTGCACGCTCACGCCGGTGGTGACGTCGTGGGTCTTGCCCGACAGGCGGGCGAGCATGTCCCTGGCGTCCTGCTCGTCGGCAGGCTTGCCCAGGACATGGCCCTCAAGGATGACCACGGTGTCCGACCCGATGACAAGCTCGCCAGGCTCGGCCATGTCGGCGACGGCACGGGCCTTGTGATAGGCAAGGAGAGCCGGCAGGTCGTGCGGGTCGGCCGTGGACACGCTGCCCTCGTCGAAGTCGCTCACGAGGCAGCGGAAGTCATAGCCGGCCTGCTCCATGAGCTCGCGGCGGCGGGGGGACTTTGAGGCAAGAATCATGGGACGAGGCTCCTAGCGGCGGCGCAGGATGGTGACGTTCTCCACGTGGAAGGTCTGCGGGAAAAGGTCGACCGGGGTGACGGACTCGATGTCGAGCTCTCCGAGCTCCCTGAAGATCGCTAGGTCGCGGGCGAGCGTGGCCGGGTCGCACGACACATAGGCCACGGCGCGCGCCGGGCTTTCCGAGATGGCCTCCACCACGGAGCGCTCCAGGCCTGCGCGCGGCGGGTCCACCACGATGACGTCGGCGTCTTCCAGGCAGTCGAGCTGGCGGGCGGCGTCGTCGCCGATGGCCTCCACCATGTCGAGGAGCTTGGCGTTCTCCAGGTTCTTGTTGAGGTCGCGCACGGCCGGGCCGTAGCTCTCCACCGCGATGACGCCGCCGGTGGCCTTGCGTGCCAGGGGGAGCGTGAAGGTGCCAGCGCCGCAGTACAGGTCGCACGCCACCTCGTCCTCATCGATGGCGAGGCCCTCGAGCACAAGCTCGATGAGCTTCTCGGCGCCGGGGGTGTTCACCTGGAAGAACGAGGGGGCCGACAGGCGCATGGTCTCCCCGGCCAGGCGCTCCTCCCAGAAGCTGCGCCCCTCGAGGCGCTCGACGCCGGCGATCTTGCGGGCGCCGCCCTTCTCCTTGGTCATGACGCGGGTCACGGCGGTGGGGGAGGCGGCGTCCATGAGGACCTTGGCAACCTCGTTGCGCGGGAAGGCCGCCGGGTCGGTCCACAGGGCGATCTCCACCTGGCGGGTGCGCTCGCTCACGCGGATGCCCACGCGCTCAAGGCCCAGGTCGCGCGAGCCGACGAAGTAGTTGAGGGCGCCGGCGACCGACTTCACGAGCTTCTGGCCGCCTTTTGCCATGAGCGGGCACTTGTCCACGGCGACGACCTTGCTCGCGTCGAACTTGGAGTGCATGCCCAGGCGCGTGCGGCCGTTCTGCTCCACGCAGGCCAGCTCCACCTTGTTGCGGTATCCCCAGCCCTCGCCCACGGCGACGACCTCGCCCACATGCCCCTCGGCCCACTCGGCGTCGAACTTGCCGATGCGCACGAGGGCGTCGACCACGTTCTTGCGCTTTGCCAGGCGCTGCTCGTCCAGGGACACCTCGGCCCAGGGGCAGCCGCCGCACACGGAGGCATACGGGCATTTGGGGGCGACGCGGGCGGGGGAGGACTCAAGCACCGACGTCACGCGTGCCTTGGAGAACGTCTTGCCGTCGGAGACGAGCTCCGCCTCCACGACGTCCCCGGGAACGCCGCCCGCGACGAACACCGTCTTGCCCTGATCGTCGTGGGCCACCGCATCGGCCCCGTAGCACAGCGCTTCTATCTTGAGTTGCATCCTGCCCCGCCCGTCTCCTTTACCGGTTACTTGCCCCCGAATAGTACCTTAAAGCCGGCCTTGATGAGCGCCCAGCCCGTGGCTCTGCGGCCTTTCTGCTTAACCATGAGGGCGAGCTGCTCCTCCACGCCGGGGACCTCCTTGGCACGGTCGCCGTCCTCAATGGGCTTCGCCTCGACCTCGACGGGCTTGGCCTGGCTCTGAGAGGGAGACTTAACCTCGACCTTAGGCTGAGAGATTGCGGCAGCCTCGGTAGATGGGGCACTCGTCGCCTCGGGAGCGACCGCGGGCTTCTCGGCCTCAACGGGGGCGTCTGCCTGCGAGGATGCTGCGGCGGATGCCTGGGCGGCGCAAGCCGGCGCCTCGGGGGCCTTTACCTCGGCCTCAACCACAGCTTCAGGCTTTGCGTCCGTGGCGCTCGCAGCGGGGGACTCCTCCTCGCCGGTGGGCACCTCGCGCTTGCGTGCGGCGCGCGCGGCCCTCTCGCGCACGTCCATGGCGGCCTCGTGCTCGTCGATGGCGCGCTGGGCGAAGAACTCCTGCGCGCACACGAGGGCGTCGCCGGGCTCGACGGGCACGCGGGCGTGCTCGCCCTTGGAGGTGAGGACGCGGGCCTTGGTGTTGTCGCGCATCTGCACGTCGATGTCGGCGGCCACGCGCTCGCGCAGCTTCTCGTCGAGCAGGGGATAGGCTATCTCGACGCGGTGCTCGGTGTTGCGCGTCATCATGTCGGCCGAGCTCAGGTAGATGACGTCCTTGTCGCGCCCGAACATGTAGACGCGGGCGTGCTCCAGCCAGCGCCCCACGATGCAGCGCACGGTGACGTTCTCGGTCTTGCCGGGCACGCCGGGCAGCAGGCACGAGATGCCGCGCACGATGAGGTCCACCTTCACGCCCGCGCAGCTCGCCTCGCTGATCTTGTCGATGACCTCGCGGTCGGTGATGGAGTTCATCTTGAACCAGACGTGGGCCTCCTCGCCGCAGCGGGCCTTGGCGATCTCGCGGTCGATGCCCTTCATGATGAGCGGCTTCAGGCCCACCGGCGCCACGCCCAGGTAGCTGTAGTCGCCGTTGAGGTTGCCGATCTGCATGTTGCGGAAGAAGCGGTTCGCGTCCTCGCCGATGCGCGCGTCGGCCGTCATGTAGGAGTAGTCGGCGTAGAGGCCGGCCGTCTTCTCGTTGTAGTTGCCGGTGCCCAGCTGGGTGATGCGGATCACCTCGCCGGCGCGCTTGCGGGTGATCTGGCAGATCTTGGAGTGCACCTTGAAGCCCGAGGAGCCGTAGAGCACCGTGCAGCCGGCGTCTTCCATGCGCTCGGCCCACTCGATGTTGTTCTCCTCGTCGAAGCGGGCCCTGAGCTCCATGACCACGGTGACGTCGATGCCGTTCTCGGCGGCGGTGATGAGCGACTCGCAGAGTTTGGACTTCTTGGCCACGCGGTAGAGCGTGATCTTGATCTGCACGACGTCGGGGTCGTTGGCCGACTCGCGCAGCAGGCGCAGGAACGGCTCCATGGACTCGTAGGGGTAGAAGAGCAGGAGGTCGTGGTCCTCGATCTGCTCGTGCATGGGGCGCGCGGGGTCGACGCAGCCGGGCGCCTGCGGGCTGAAGCGCGGGTAGGTGAGCTCCTGGGCCAGGCCCTGCGACACCTTGCCCTCCAGCGAGAAGGCGAAGTCGCCCATGCGCAGCGGGCTCGTGACCGTGAAGACCTGACGGTCGCTGAGCTCCAGCGACTTGCGCATGAACTTCACGAGGGGCTTGCTGAACTTGCCCTGCACCTCCAGGCGCACGGGGTTCAGGCGCAGGCGCTGCTTGAGGACCTTCTTGATGTGCTGGCGGTAGTCGTCCTCGAGGTCGAAGGCGCCCTCGTCGGGGTCGATGTCGCCGTTGCGCGTGACGCGGATCACGGCGCGCTCGGAGGTGTGGAAGTCGCCGAAGAGGCCGTCGGCGAAGGCCAGGATCACGTCTTCGAGCAGGGTGTAGCGCAGCGTGTGCGTGTCATGCTTGATCTGCACGAAGCGCGAAAGCGACGAGGGCACCTCCACGATGCCCAGAAGGCCCGTCTCCACGGCGTTGGCCAGGTTGTACACCGCGTAGAGCGTGTCGTTGTGCAGGTTGGGGAAGGGGTGGCGCGGGTCGACGATCTGCGGGGAGGCCACAGGCAGGACCTCGCTGTGGTAGAAGGCCTCCAAGACCTTGCGGTCCTCGGGGGTGTAGTCCTTCCACTGCACGCGCACGATGCCCCTGTCGCGCATCTCGGCCTCGAGCTGCGCCACGACCTCGTCGTGACGGACGATGTAGCTGGGAAGCACCTCGTACACGGCCTCGAGCTGCTCGGCGGGCGTCTGGTTGGACTTGTTGTCCACGGGCTGGAACTCGAGGCTCGCCAGCTCCGAGAGGCTGCCCATGCGGATCATCACGAACTCGTCGAGGTTGGACTCGAAGATGGAGGCCATCTTGAAGCGCTCGAGCAAGGGGACGTTCTTGTCGGTGGCCTCCTCAAGGACGCGCTGGTCGAACTGCAGCCACGACAGCTCGCGGTTCTGTGTGTATGAGAAGTCGTATTCGCTCTTCATGGCCTTGCTCCTAGCCTGCTTGGGCTTGTGTTCCTTGGTTGTCGGCATGGCGTCCTCCTAGCCTTTGCGGCTGTCGTTCGTTGCGGCGTCGGGGATTGCGTATCCCAGAACGCGGTTGAGCAGATAGCCCTCTCGAATGCCCGAGTCGTGCACCACGAGCGTCTCCACCTGGAAGTTCTCGGCGATGGCCTGGATGGCCAGCAGCCCGGGCGTGAAGGTGTGCACGCGCTCGGGGACCTCGTGGAGCAGCTCGCGAAACGCCTGCTTGGGCTTCTTCAGCACGTGCGACACGAGCTGGTCGAGCTCGCCTTTCGTGACGGGCCGGGCCGGGTCCTGGCCGGGCAGCGTCGCGTCGCGCATCTTGCGCATGGCGCGGGCCGACCCGCCGATGCACGAGGCGCACGTCACCTTGCGCGACCCCAGGGCCTTGCGCACCCGCTTGGCCACCGCGTCGTGGATGCGCTGGGCCTCCTCGGGGGTGGGCAGCACCTCGCCCACGTACTTCTCGAAGAGCGACAGCGACCCCAAGGGGACGCTCGTGCCCTCCTGCGCCAGGCCGTCCTCGTAGAGCAGCACCTCGCTGGAGCCGCCGCCCACGTCGATCTGCACGCCCGAGGCTCGCCCGGAGTGCCACATCGCCCCCACGAAGCCCAGGCGCGCCTCGTCGATGCCGCTCAGGAGCTCCACGCGCACCCCGCAGCGCCGCTCGACCTCGTCGAGCACCTCGGCGCAGTTGGTGGAGTTGCGCACGGCCGCCGTGGCGAAGCACGCGAAGTTGTTCATGTCCACGAAGCGCCCCGCCGCGCGGCGGTAGTCGTCTATCGTCTCCACGAGGGCGTCGATGCCGTCGCGGCGCATCGCGCCCGTGGAGGCGTCGATGCGGCTCGCCAGGCTGAGCTGGCGCTTGAGCTTGAAGAACGGCTGGAACTCACGGCTTGCGGGGTCGCAGTCGTACACCGTCATACGGACGGAGTTCGACCCAATGTCCACGATTCCCTCGAGCATGCGGCGGACCCCCTATACAGTCTGCTTGGCGTGTCGTCACGAAACCCTTTGATTCTAGACCCCCGGCGCTTCGATGCTCCCGCCGTGTTTGACAAATTCCTGCAAAGGGTTTGAGGGGCCTTTCAGATTTCGGCGATTGGGGTGGGCGTTGCCTGCTGAATATCTGTTGTGCGCCCGGCCGTGCGACCCCGCGCCGTCGTGCGCATGTAGGATGTCCGAATGCGCAAGGCCCGGAGCGCGGGCGTTCTTGGCGCGCGATTTCACTTCGACGAGGAGCTGCAAGATGAGCGAAGAAGAGACGGGCCGCGCGACGGCCGACACTGCCGACGCCGCCGTGGATGCCGGACGGGCGTCCCGCGCCGAGGGCGACGTGGAGGCCCCCGGCCTCGCCGTGAGCCGCAGGGCCTTCGTCGCAGGCGGCGCCGTGCTGGGCCTGGCTGCCCTTGCCGGCCTGGGATATGCGGCCTTCGCCTCGTGCAACGCGCAGGCGGCCGGCCAGCTCACCGAGGTCGCCGGCGACGCCGCGCAGAACTTCATGGGAAGCGTGTCGCAGGTGGGCCGCGACGTGCAGGCCCGCGCCGCGGCCGGCGAGGGAGTCGTCCGGGGCACGGTGTGCATCGACGCCGGGCACGGCGGCGGCTCCGACCTCACCCTCACCTCCATCGGCCCGGGCTCCTCGGACATGCAGTACGTCGAGCCGGGCGGCACCTCGGGCGTGGTGACGGGCGTTGAGGAGTCGGCGGTCACCCTGGCGGTGGCGCTGCTTCTGCGCGACAAGCTGCGCGACCAGGGCGTCACGGTGGTCATGGTGCGCGAGGACGACTCGCGCTGCTACTCCAGCGAGGAGCGCGCCCAGATCGCGAACTCCTGCAACGCCGACATCTTCGTGCGCCTGCACTGCGACGGCTCCGACTCCTCCGAGCCCAGCGGGTTCTCCACGCTGGTGCCCGGCTACAACGACTGGACCGCCGGCATCGTGGAGGCCAGCGCCCAGGCCGCCAACATCATGCACCCCATCATCGTGTCTGAGACGGGGGCCCGAGACGCAGGCATTGTGGAGAGGACCGACCTGGCCGGCTTCAACTTCTGCACGGTGCCGGTGGTGCTCTTCGAGATGGGCTTCATGAGCAACCCCGAGGAAGACCAGCGCCTGTGCAGCCCGGAGTACCAGGAGACGCTCGCCCAGGCCATCTGCGACGCCACGGTGGCCTATCTTGAATCCAAGGCGGGATAGCCCCGTGCCGTTTACCGCCCCGGCTATTTGATATGATGTGCGCGAGTCGTCCAACCGGATAAACGAAGCTCCAACGAACTAGAAGGTAGGAGGCATCACAGATGAAATGTTCAGTTTGCGGTACCGATTGCGCGGAGTCCACGCGCTATTGCCCCACGTGCGGCACGCCCCTCCAGAGCGCCCCTGCGGCCCAGCCCGCCCAGCAGCAGGCCTATGCCCAGCCCGCCCATTATGCGCCCCAGGGCCAGCCCTCGCAGCCCTTCCCCGCGCAGCCGGACTATGAGCCCACCCGCCAGATGCCGCCCTACCAGCAGCCTTCCGGCCAGTTCCCGCGCGCCGGCGCCAGCACCGAGTTCCAGGCCGTGCCCGTGAACTCCGCCGTCCCCGGCCGCAGCGTCGACATGAGCGCCGCCACCAAGTCGCCCAAGTGGCCCATCGTGCTCATCTGCGTGCTCGTGGCGGTCATCGTGGCGCTCGTCCTGGTGATCCTGCATCCCTGGGACAGCGGCGCTGAGTCCGGCACGGCCGACGTGGTGGGCGGCAGCGTCGTGGTCACCTCCACCGGCGACGCCGGCACCGACACTCAGGCCACCCCCTCCGACACCGCGCAGGCCACGGGCACCGTGGGCGAGCAGACGGCCGAGCAGCCCGCTGCCACGACGCTGGCCGACGCCTACACGCAGCTTGCGGCCTCCTACGACCAGCTCGACGGCTTCCACAACCAGATCAGCTCCGTCGCCTCCGACTTCTCCGACAACGTCGGCGTCAACGACCTGACCGACATCCGCAACCGCGCCGCCGACCTGCAGCAGCAGATCCAGACCGCCCGCTCGACCCTGCAGGCCATCTCCGTGCAGGACGGCACCGCCTACGCCCAGACCAAGGCGGCCATCGACAACCTGTACAACGACCTCGTGATGCGCATCTCCGTGCTTGTGGAGGCCTGCGACGCCCAGATGGCCGGCAACGACTGGTCGTCCATCCTGACCCGCGACAACGGCGCCGCCGACGAGCACGGCCACACCAACAAGTACCTCATCGACTACGAGCAGAACTACGCGGCCGCCAAGCCCGCCCAGGCCTAAGGCCACAGCTGTAATTTCTATAAACCTTCTCGGGGAGGGCCTGCCGCAACGTACAATGAGCGACCGGCCCTCCCTTCGAGGGCCTTCTGCATCTTGAAGTGTTCGCGTCAAAGGAGGGCGTCATGGCCACCTACACTCCCGAGTATCAGCCCGTCGGCGACGAGGTCGCCGTCGTCAAGACCTCCAAGGGCACCATCCGGGCCAAGCTCGACGCCGCCGGGGCGCCCATCCATGTGGCCAACTTCTGCGAGCTTGCCCAGAAGGGCTTCTACGACGGGGTGAAGTTCCATCGCTACGTCCCCAACTTCGTCATCCAGGGCGGCGACCCCAACACCCGCGAGATGACCTCGCAGGAGGTCATCCGCGGCGGCAAGCCGGGCTGTGGCCGACCCGGCACGGGCGGACCGGGGTACTGCATCAAGGCCGAGTACAAGACCAACCCCAACAACAGCCATGAGGACGGCGCCCTTGCCATGGCCCGCTCCCAGGCCCCCGACTCGGCCGGCTCGCAGTTCTACTTCTGCCTGGGCGCCCAGCACTTCCTCGACCCCAACTACACGGTCTTCGGGCAGACCGTCGAGGGCCTCGACGTCATTTCCCAGCTGCGCGTCGGCGACGAGATCTGCAGCGTCACCATCGAGCACGACCAGGCCTAAGGCCGCATGCCCTAGCACATCCCAGAACTACCACGAGGAGCATCACCGTTGGACATCACGACCTTCAACAGGGCAAAGCAGGCATATGACGCCAAGGACTGGCAGAGCGCCGTCGTGCTCTTCTCCCAGTGCGGCACGGGACAGGGCACGGGCGAGGCATGCCATCTGTGCGGCAACGCCCTCATGCGCATCGGCCGCGTCCAAGAGGCCACCCAGGCCTATCGCGCCGCGTTGAGCGACTCCTCCTACGGCAACCAGGGGGCGGTGTACACCAACCTCGGCAAGGCCCAAATGGCCCTGGGCGATCTGCGCGGCGCCATCGACTCGCTGCGCCACGCCCTGGCCGACCCCAACTACCGCGGCGCCTACAAGGCACACATGGCCCTGGGCGACGCGTACTCCAAGCTCGCCGACTCGCGCAACGCCGGCACGTCGTATCGCCAGGCGGCCCTGGACCCCAACAACCCCGAGCCCGCAAAGGCCCTCATCAACCTCGGCGTGAGCTTCATGCAGATGCGCCGTCCGGCCGACGCGGCCGAGGCGTATCGCACCGCCGTGGACTTCGCGTCCAACGACCAGGAGCGCTCGCTCATCCTGGCCAACCTCGGCCAGGCCTATGTGGCGTCCAACCGCATGCTCGAGGCCGTCAGCGCCTTCCAGGCGGCCACCGCCACGGGCTATCAGCTGCCTGCCGCCGCGCAGGTCGACTACTCGCGCGCCACGCAGGCCGTCCAGGCCATGGGCACGGGCTCGGCCTATCCGGGGATGTCGGGCGGCGTGCCCGTCAACCCCACCTACGACCCCACCGGCGGCACGGGCGACGTCCTGCCCAACGCCGAGGACTCCGGCTTCTTCAACATCTCCGAGGACGACATCCTCGCCGACCAGAAGCGCCGCGAGGCCTATGACTCGGTGAAGTCCCACCGCGGCCTCAAGAAGGCCCTGGTCGTGCTGCTCATCATCGTCATCCTTGTGGGCGGCGCGGCGGGCGCTTACGTGAGCGGTTTTGGCGTGCCCAGCCGCGAGGGGGCGATTGAGACTGTGTTCAGCGCCGCCGCCAACGGGCAGGACGCGGCGGGCGCCTGGTCGAGCAGCGTGAGCGCCACGGCCCGCACCCAGGCCATGAGCCAGATCGAGGGCACCGCCTCGGTCACGGTCATCGGCATGGACTCCTCGCTCAACGACGCGGTGGCCGTCGTGCAGAACACGCTCGCCCAGGGCGGCACGCTCACGTACCGCGTCAGCCTCGTGCGCGAGCTCATCAGCTGGAAGGTGACCGACGTGGAGCGCGTCATCTCCTCCGAGACCGAAAACACCTACACCGGCGCGTTCGCCAACGAGGCCTCCGCCGACCAGTCCGAGCAGGTCGCCACGGCTTAAGGCCCGATGCCCGTCCGCCTCGGCATATGTCCTGAGGCCACAACGTTCTCTACCTGCGCCTGGCGCAGAGCGAGTTGCACTACCCGGTAAGGTTTTCCCAACAGACGAAAGGAACCTCACATGATCGAGAAGACTTACATCATGATCAAGCCCGACGCGGTCGCCAACCGCCACATCGGCGAGATCGTCAACCGCATCGAGCGCTCCGGCCTCACCATCGAGCGCATGGTGCTCGAGATGGTCACCCCCGAGCAGGCCGAGGCCAACTACGCCGAGCACAAGGGCAAGCCTTTCTATGAGGGCCTGGTCTCCTACATCACCTCCGGCCCCGTCGTGAAGATGGTCATCTCCGGCGAGAACGCCGTGGCCAACATGCGTCGTCTCATGGGCGCCACCGACTGCTCCAAGGCCGAGCCCGGCACCATCCGCGGCGACTTTGGCCTGTCCGTCGACCGCAACGTCATCCACGGCTCCGACTCCCCGGCTTCCGCCGAGCGTGAGATCGGCATCTTCTTCCAGGCCTAATCTGCCCGGTAGCCCTGTTTTCTGACAGCTGTGGTTGGAGAGCCCATCGCGCCTCGGCGCGATGGGCCTTCTTTTCGATTGGTATGCGCATGTCGTTTCTAGACAACATCATGGGCGGGCGCAAGGCCGGCCTGGCAATCGATTTGGGTACCGCGAACACGCTTGTTGCCACGCGCGAGGCCGGGATCATCATCAACGAGCCCTCCGTCGTGGCCATCGACCGTGACAAGAATCGTGTCCTTGCGGTGGGGGCCGAGGCCAAGAGGATGCTTGGCCGCACGCCCGACAACATCGACGCCATCCGGCCCATGAAGGACGGCGTCATCGCCGACTTCGACGTCACCGAGGCCATGCTGCGCTACTTTATCGGCAAGGCCACAGGCGACAAGAAGGGCCTGCTGGCGCCGCGTCCGCGCGTCGTCATCGGCATCCCGAGCGGCGTGACCTCCGTGGAGAAGCGCGCGGTCTTCGAGGCGGCCGTCCAGGCCGGCGCCAGCCAGGCGTTCCTCATCGAGGAGCCCATGGCCGCCGCCATCGGGGCCGACATGCCCGTCGAGGAGCCCACGGCCTCCATGGTGGTCGACATCGGCGGCGGCACCGCCGAGGTGGCCGTCATCTCCATGGGCGGCATCGTCGTGTCGCAGTCGGTGCGCGTGGGCGGCAACGCCTTCGACCGCGCCGTCCTTGAGATGGTCAAGGAGACCTACGGCCTTTCCATCGGGGAGCGCACGGCCGAGATCATCAAGATAAAGGTCGGCTCCGCCGCGCCCTTGGAGCGCGAGCTCGACGTCGAGGTCAACGGGCGCGACACGGTCTCGGGCATGCCCAAGAAGGTGCGCATCGAGTCCGAGGAGGTGCGCAGGTCGCTGCAGAAGCCCATCTCTGAGATCGTGAAGGCCGTCCGCGACGTGCTCGACGCCACGCCGCCCGACCTGGCCAGCGACATCATGTACTACGGCATCCTCCTCACGGGCGGCGCGGGCATGCTGCGCGGGCTCGACCAGCGCCTGCGCGAGGAGACGGGCGTCCCCGTCAACGTGTCCCCCACGGCGCTCGAGAACGTGGTGAAGGGGTGCATGGCCGTCCTGGACGCCAACGCCTTGGCCGGGTCGTACACCCAGGCCAGCGCCTAGAGGCGCGGCAGGGGAGGCCCCAGTGAAAGAGCTTCCAGGTTCGTTGGGCGAGCCGCGGGCTCGCAAGGGCGGTTTCAAGACCCTCGTCGTGTGCGCGTGCGTCTCGGCGCTGGTCATGACGGCCTATTCCCAGGAGGGAACCTCGGGCGCGCTCCATGCGCTGCGCTCGGGCGTGCAGACGCTCGCCGAGCCCTTTCAGACCGTCGGCTCGGCCATCGAGCAGCCCTTCGACGCCGTGCTGCGCGCCTTTGAGGACGCCAATGCCGACACCGAGACCCTGACCGAGCTGCGCAACCGAAACGCCCAGCTCGTGGCCCAGCTCAGCGAGCTGCAGGTGTACAAGCAGGAAAACGAGAGCCTCAAGGCGATGCTGGGCCTGTCCACGTCGTTGGGCACGACCGGCCTGGCGGCCCAGGTCATAAGCGCCTCGCAGGACGGTTGGACCGACACCGTGGTGATCGACCGCGGAAGCGACGACGGCGTCGCGCTCGACATGCCCGTGACCGACGGCAGCTGCCTTGTGGGCCAGGTGTGCGCGGTGAGCGCCTCAAGCGCCACGGTGCGCCTCGTGAGCGACCCGTCGTTCTCCGCAAGCGTCGCCATAGGGCAGTCCGGCGCCACCGGCATCGTGAGCGTCTCGGCGGACTCGACCGTCCGCGTGGAGTACGTCTCCTCGTCGGCGCAGGTCAGCGTCGGCGACACCGTGGCGACCTCGGGCCTGAGCGACGTCTACCCCAAGGGGCTTGTCGTGGGGACGGTGGCCAGCGTGAGCGCGCAGACCTCCTCGATGTATTACGACATAGTCGTGACCCCGCTGTACAGCGTGGCCAACGCCTCCCAGGTGTATGTCATCACCTCGTTCAACGAGTCGGCGGCCGAAGGGTCTGACCAAACGGCCCAGGAAGCGCAGGGGGGCGAACAATGACGACGGTCCAGCTTGACAGCCCCAAGCGCCGCGAGGTCTTGCCGTGCGCCCTGGTCACGCTGGTGTGCGTGCTCGCCCAGCTCGTCTTGGGGGGACGCGTCAACATCCTGGGCGCCACCCCCAATTTCCTGCTGTGCGCGGTGTTCTTCATCGCCCTGAAGGCCGGCCCCAGGCCGGGGGTGCTCGCCGGCTTTGCCCTGGGGCTGCTCTTCGATCTGCTCGGCTCGTCCACGTTGGGCCTCTCGTCGCTTGTGGGGTGCGTCTTCGGCTACGTGTGCGCCCTCCTCTGCCGGCCGGGCGTGCTGGGCGAGCCCCTGCAGGCGTCCGTGCGGTTCCTGGGGTGCGCCTTCCTCTTCAACGCGGCCCGCTACGCGCTGATGGTGTTCCTGGGCATCCAGGACGGTGCCGGCGCGGCGGCCCTGGGACGCATCGCGCTGACGTCTCTTCTCGATGCCCTGGTGACGCTCGTCGTCTGCCTGGCGTACTCGTGGCTCTCTTCCCGGGGACGTGCCGGCCTGCGGCTCTAGGCGCGCCGCCTGCTCCGTGAGCCCGTCTGCTTGAAAGGAGGTCCCACCCATGGACACGTGGCTCGTCTTGGTCGTCGTCGTTGCCGTGTTGCTCGTCGTCGCCCTTGTGGCCGGCATCCTCGCCGTCGCCCGTATGCGCAGGGAGGGGCCGACCCTCTCAGGCGGCCTGCGCTTCCATTTCTCGTCGGGCCGCACGCCCATCAGGCCCGCCGAGCCCCTCGACGCCTCCGGCCAGGTCAACATGCGCCGGCGCACCGCCATCCTCTCGGGCCTGGCCGGCACCGCCTTCGGGGCGCTGCTGCTGCGCCTCTGGGGAATGCAGGTCATCGCGGGGAAGACCTACTCCGAGCAGGCCTCATCCAACAGCACCTCGACGGTGTCGCTTCGTGCGACGCGCGGCAGGATCCTCGACCGCAACGGCAACGTCCTCGTGGACAACCGCGCCTGCATGGCGCTGGTGGCCGAGAAGGACGTGGCCGACGACACACGAGTGGTGCGCAGGCTCGCGAACCTGCTCGGCATGCCCGACATGGCCGTGCGCCGCAACATCCAGAGCGCCACCGACGGCGCCCAGTCCCTGCGCACCGTCATGATCGACGTGCCCGAAAGCGCCGTGAGCTACGTGGTCGAGCATCCCGGGCAGTTCCCCGGCGTGTCCGTCGAGTCGCGCACGGTCAGGACCTACCCGTACGGCACGCTCGCCTGTCATCTCCTGGGCTACACGGGCACCATCTCCAGCGAGGAGCTCGAGGCGTTCAACGCCGACGAGGACCGCCAGCTCACCTACCAGTCCGGCGACATCGTGGGCAAGTCGGGCGTGGAGTACCAGTACGAGTCGGTGCTGCAGGGCGTGCGCGGCACGCGCGGCGTGTACGTCAACGTCTCGGGCGACGTGCTCGGCGTGGCCTACGAGGTGGACCCCGAGCCGGGCAGCGACATCAGGCTCACCATCGACGCCAACGTGCAGACGGCGGCCGAGCAGGCTCTCAAGCTCGGCATCGAGGCCGGCGAGTACCTGCACTACAGGCCTACGGGCGCGTCGTGCGTCTGCATGAACTGCAAGACCGGCGAGGTCCTGGCCCTGGCAAGCTACCCGAGCTACGACCCGTCGGCGTTCATCGGCGGCATCTCCACCGACGCCTGGGCCCAGCTGATCGCCGAGGGCGCCAACACGCCCCTGCTCAACCGCGCCATCAACGGCCAATATCCCAGCGCCTCCACCATCAAGCCGTTCACCACCTGCGCGGCGCTCGAGTACGGCATGACCAACACCGAGAACTACGTGGAGTGCACCGGGTACTGGACGGGCCTGGGCGAGCAGTACGGCATGCACTGCTGGAACCACAGCGGCCACGGCTGGATGAACCTGTACGAGGGGATCACCAACTCCTGCGACACGGTGTTCTACGAGATAGCGAAGTCCTTCTACTACTCCGACTATCCCGAGGGGATCCAGGAGATGTTCCGCCGCTGGGGAATCGGCTCGGCCACCGGGATCGACCTTCCGGCCGAGTCCGACGGGCGCGTGCCCGACGCCGAGTGGAAGTGGAACCACTACACCTGGGTCGAGGACTCCGCGCGCGCCTGGCAGGGCGGCGACACGGCCAACATCGCGATCGGGCAGGGCGACATCCTCGTGACCCCGCTGCAGATGTGCTATGCCTACTGCGGGCTTGTCAACGGCGGCGTGGAGATGTGGCCCCATGTGCTGCTCGACGTCTTGTCCAACCAGAACCAGGAGACGGTCATTTCCGCCAGCCAGAGGGTGTCCCAGCAGGTGAGCGTGTCGTCCGACATCCTCGCGTTCGTGAACTCGGCCCTGTACGGGGTCGTCAACGAGACGTACATCTCGGACTATTTCGCCGGGATGCCCGTGTCGGTCATAGGCAAGTCGGGCACGGGCGAGGCCGGCGACGACGAGGACAACCCCCACGCGTGGTTCTGCGCCGCCGCCCCCGCCGAGGACCCCACCTATGTCGTCGCCGCCATCGTCGAGCACGGCGGCGGCGGAGGCTATGTCGCCACGAACGTCTGCCGCGGCGTGCTCGGGGCCATCTACGGGGTGGAGATGACCGACCCGGTGTCCATCCTTTCAAGCCGAGAGGTCTCCACTGAGCAGGTGATGGACTGATGCGCCCCTTTACCAGGAAGCGCGGCCTCTTGGGCCCCTCGTTTGCCCCGGCGTCTTCCCCGCAGGGCTTCTTCGCCGCCATGGACAAGCCGGTCGCCCTTGCCACCGTCGCGCTCGTCGCGTACGGCCTTGTGGTGGTGTACTCGGCGTCGCTCAGCATTTCGGCCGCATCCCCGGCCCGTCAGGCCCTGGGCGTGGGCATCGGCGCGCTGGCCGCCCTTGTCGTGTACCGGCTCGACATGCGACGCCTGGCCGACTGCTCGCTGGCCCTGTTCGTCATCGACTGCCTGCTCATGCTCGCCCCGCTCGTGCCGTTTCTGTCCTACAACGCCAACGGCCTGACCGGCTGGGTCAAGGTGCCCCTCGTGGGCCTGACGTTCCAGACCTCCGAGCTGGCCAAACCCATCACGGTCATGCTCATGGCCTCGCTGGGCGCGCGCTACAACGGCAGGGTCACGAGCCTTGGCGACTACATAAAGCTCTGCGCCATCCTGGCCGTTCCGTTCCTGCTCATCCTGCTGCAGCCGGACCTGGGCACGGGCCTTGTGGTGCTCGTGTCCGGCGCGGTCGTGATCGTCATGTCCGGGCCGAGGCGCTCGTGGATCGTCGCGACGATCGCGCTGCTCGTGGGCCTGGTCGCGCTCGTCCTGCTCACCGACGGCCTCATCGACTCGGTCTTGGGCGACGACCGCTCGCTCATCAAGGACTATCAGATGAACCGCCTGCTTGTTTTTCTCGACCCGGACTCCGACACCACCAACGCCGGGTACAATCTTCGCCAGGCCATGATCGCGGTCGGCTCGGGAGGGCTTTTCGGCAAGGGTCTGGGCAACGCCACCCAGGCAGGCTCGGGCTTTCTGCCCGAGGCCCACACCGACTTCGCCTTCGCCCTTTTGAGCGAGCAGTTCGGGTTCGTGGGGGCGGCCGTGCTCATCGGGCTGTACGCCGTGCTCGTGTTCGGCGCCATCCGCCTGGCCCACCGCTGCGAGGCGCTCTTCGCCAAGCTCACGCTTCTGGGCATCGCCGCCATGTGGACGTTTCAGATCTTTGAGAACATCGGCATGTGCCTGTCGCTCATGCCCATCACGGGCATCCCGCTGCCCTTCATCAGCTTCGGTTCCTCGTCGATGATCGTGCAGCTGATCACGGTGGGAATCGTGCTTTCCGCTGCCGGCCACGACGCCAAGGCGGACAGGCGTGCGTACCGTTAGACCCTAAGGATGGAGTGAGCTGCCAGTGAACCTTGCCGTACAAGCCGCAACGGGTGCCTTCAAGGCCCGCAGCGAGGCCAAGTCGTCTGTGTCGCAGACGGTGCGCCTGAGCGTCGCGGTCGCATGCGACTGCGACAAGGGCCTGGCCCGGGCCGTCCGCGCGGCCCTGCGCCCCAAGACCGCCGCCGTCAGGCTCTACGTCGCTGGCATCTGCGGGGAGGGACCCCTGCCCGCGGTCCACGCCATGACCGACGCCGCCGTGCTCATGGCGGGTGCGGACACGAGCGCCATAGCGGACCTGTATCGCGCCTACCGGGCGCGCCGCATCCCGTGCCTGGTGGTGCTCGGCCTCGAGGGCGCCTCGGAGCGCGCCGCGCAGCTTATGGCGCGCGAGGTGCAGACGGCCGACATGGTGGCATGCGACGCCGACAGCGCCGGGGCCGTCCTGGGCGCGTGGCTGCTGGAGGCCCTGCCGGACCTCGAGATGTCCCTGGGCGCCTCGCTTGCGTGCTGCCAAGACGCCCAGGCCCGGCGCATCGTGGGGCAGGCCGTGCGCAACAACGCCCTCGTGGGGGCGCTGACGTTTCTCAAGGGGGCCGACACGCCCGCGATGCTTGCCTGCGAGGTCGCCATGCTGTTCAAGCTCGCCGGCGTCTACGGCGTCGGCCTGGGGCGCGAGCGCGCGGCCGAGGTGGCCGCGCTCGTGGCCTACTCGATTGCATGCAAGCAGGTCGCGGGCCTCGTGCTGCGCGCGCCCCTGCCCGCCTGCGTGGTGAAGTCGGGCGTCGCCGCGCTCGCCACCTGGCTGTGCGGCGAGCTTGCCCGCCAGCGGCTCAGCGGCCTTGCCCAATCCCGCGCCGAGGACCTACCGACACAAGGAGACCACCAATGATCGCCATGCGTGAACGCATCGACCTGTGGGAGCGCGTCGAGCCCCTGCTCGACCTCGTGGAGAAGCCCGCGCGCTACATCGACCACGAGTTCGGGGCCGTGCGCGACCCCGAGTCGCCCTTCCGTTGCGTGCTCATCTACCCGGACACCTACGAGGTGGGCCTGCCCAACCAGGGCCTGGCCATCCTGTACAAGATTCTCAACGCCCAGCCGGGCATCGCCTGCGAGCGCTCCTACACGCCCTGGATCGACATGGCCGACCTCATGCGCGCCCGCAGCCTGCCGCTGTTCTCCATGGAGTCGTGCTTCCCCGTGGCGTCGTTCGACATGGTGGGCATCCAGCTGCCCCACGAGCTGGCCGCCACCAACATCGTGGAGACGCTCGATTTGGCCGGCATCCCGCTGCTCGCCGCCGACCGCTGCCAGGAGGACCCCATCGTCTGCGGCGGAGGCCCCTCGGTCTACAACCCCGAGGCCGTCTGCGAGCTGTACGACTGCATCATGATCGGCGACGGCGAGGAGGTCATCGTCGAGGTCGCCCAGTGCATCCGCGACTGCCGTGCCGCCGGGGCGCCCCGCGCCGACATCCTCGCCGCCCTCGCGCGCATTCCCGGCGTCTACGTGCCCCTGCTGTACGGCACCTCCTGCGACGCGCAGGGCCGAACGCACGCCGAGCCCGCGCCCGGCGCCGAGGCGCCCACCCAGGTGGTCAAGCGGGTCGTCGCCGACTTCAAGAGCTTCGACCCCATCAACACGACCCTCGTGCCCTACCCCCAGGTGGTGCAGGACAGGCTCGCCGTCGAGGTGCTCAGGGGATGCGCGCGCGGGTGCCGCTTCTGCCAGGCGGGCATGACGTACCGCCCGGTGCGCGAGCGCCCCGCCGACCAGATCGTCGCGGCCGTGCTGCGGGGCCTGGCGTGCACGGGCTACGACGAGGTGTCGCTCACGTCGCTGTCCACCACCGACCACTCCAACCTCGAGAGCGTCCTGCGCCGCCTGAACTCCAGCCTCTCGGGCAAGGGCATCTCCGTCTCGCTTCCCTCCGAGCGCCTCGACTCCTTCGGCATCGAGATGGCCCAGCTCGTGGCAGGGGAGAAGAAGGGCGGCCTTACCTTCGCCCCGGAGGCCGGCACCCAGCGCATGCGCGACGTCATCAACAAGGGCATCACCGAGGACGACCTCATGAACGCCGTGCGCGCGTCGTTCTCGCAGGGGTGGCTGCGCATGAAGCTTTATTTCATGATGGGCCTGCCCACCGAGACCGACGAGGACGTCCTGGGCATCGCCGAGCTGTGCCGCAAGGCCCTTGAGCTGGCCAAGTCGTGCGTCCCGCCGCAGAAGCGCTGCGCGGTGCGCATCGGCACCTCGGTGGCGGTCTTCATCCCCAAGGCCCAGACGGCGTTCCAGTGGTGCGCCCAGACGACCCCCGACGAGGTCCGACGCCGCCAGCAGCTCCTGGCCAGCGCCATGCCCCGCGGGGTGGACCTGCGCTATCACGACTACGCGTCCTCCTTCCTGGAGGCGGTCCTGTCGCGCAGCGGCAGGGAGGCGCTGCCGCTCGTGCTCGAGGCCCACAGGCTGGGCGCGCGCTTCGACGCCTGGTCCGACCAGTTCAAGCTCTCCATCTGGCAGCAGGCGGCCGACAACATCGGCTTCGACATGCAGCGCGCGGCCTGCGAGCCCTTCGACATGGACGGCCCGCTTCCCTGGGACCACATCAGCGCGGGCGTGTCGCAGCGCTACCTGCGCAGGGAGTGGTCGCGCGCGCTGGAGGGCGTGCTCACCCCCGACTGCACCATGACCAAGTGCTCGGGCTGCGGCGTCTGCCCGTCGCTGCACGTGGACAACGACCTTGAGAGGAGCCGCTCATGAGCGAGGAGCAGCTGTTCTGCATCCGCTTCCGCTACGTCGAGTCGGGGCGCCTGAAATATCTCTCCCACCTGGAGCTTCTGCGCGCCATGGAGCGCACCATCCGGCGCAGCGGCATCCCGTACGCGGTGACCCAGGGCTTCTCGCCGCGCATCAAGGCCGCCTACTGCCCGGCGCTTCCGGTCTCGGTGGCCTCGCAGGACGAGTGGTTCGACCTGTGGGTCCGCGAGATGCGGCCCGCCCAGGAGTACCTCGAGATGCTGCGCCAGGCCGCCCCGCCCGACCTCATGCCCCAGGAGGCGGCATACGTCGAGCTGCACGGCCCGTCGCTGGGCGCGAACCTCACCATCGCCTGCTGGAGCGCGCAGATCTGCGCCTGGCCCAAGGCCTGGCTCGATCCCGCCGACGACACGGACATGAGCTTCGAGCCCGACGACGTCCGGGCGGCGGCGCGTGCGGTGCGCGCCCTGGACCACATCGAGTACCTGCGCAACGGCAAGCCCAAGAAGGTCGAGCTGGCCGAGAAGCTCGTGGGCGACATCGAGGTGCAGGACCAGGGCGAGGGCCGCGTCGGCCTGACCTTCACGACGCGTTCATCCAACGAGGGCGCCCTGCGTCCCGACGTCCTGTTGGCCGAACTCACACGACAACTCGCCGAAGCGCGCGCCGTTCGCAGGGGCTCTGGGCCGACTTGCGCCGAAGCCGTCGTATCATTCCAACGTAACTTGCACATCTCCGTGGTGCGCACCGCGCAATACCTTGAAGGGAAGGACGGCACATGGAGTCGCCCGATCTGACGCTTTCGCCCGGCGATATTCTGAGAACGCGCGTCGACCACATCGACGCCTCGCTCGACGCCTGTTTCCTCGACGCCGGCCCCTACGGCATGCTCTTCGTGCCCCTGGCGGGCATCGCCGCCACCACCGTGGCCGACCTCGTCCCCGGCGTGAGCGTGTGCGCCCAGGTGGTGGCCCCCAAGCGCGCCACCAAGCTGCCGCGGGCCTCGGTGAGCATCGAGTTCTCCGGGCGCACGAGCGTGCTCGTGCTCGACGGCTGCGCCATCATGGCCGGCGACTCCCGTGAGGCCCGCCCCGAGGTCTTCGTCTCCAAGAAGCTGGCGGGCGTGCGCCGCGCCGAGCTCGCCGAGAAGCTGCAGGCCGCCGTGGAGGACCCCTCGTGCGGGATTCCTGCCATGCTGGGCGCCGTGTGCGGGCCCGTCACCATCATCCTGCGCAGCTCCGCCGACGAGGCCCCCTGGGAGGGCGTGCTGTCCAGCGTCGTGGTGCAGGTCACCGAGGCGGCCGCGTTCACCGTGCTCGCGCGCACCTCGTCGGCCCCGGCGCTTCTCATGGCCGAGAAGCCCGACGCCGACGGCGACTCCACCATCGGTTCCACCATGCAGCCCGCCTACAACAACACCCAGGACGCCCTCGACGGCCGCCGCATCGACCTTGCCTGCGGGGCGCAGGTGGTGTTCGAGCGCACGGAGGCCATGTGGGCCGTCGCGGTGCGCGCCGCCCAGCCCGGGCTCGAGGCGGGCCTGGCCAACGCCGAGGCGGCGCAGGCCGTGGTGGAGGCGGTGCTGGAATACGACGTGCGCGGGATCGTGGCCATCCGCATGCTCGGCCCCATGCCGCTCGACGCGTTCAACGACCTGGTCGACGACATGTCCGACGGCCTGGCGGAGGACAAAACGCGCATTTCTGGTGATGCCGGGTTGTCGGTCGTTCTCATCGAGCGCCGGGGGCGTAACATCTAAGAGTTGCCTGTCTTCCCTTCTTAGCGTGGGAAGCCGTCCAGAGGCACGAGGTTTGATAGTTTTGCGGACTTCTCGGTACCCGTGAATTCCATTGACGGGCCGGTTTCTGCGGTGTTAGTATTCGAACTTGCATTTGTCGCGAGCTGGAAGGTACTTCACATGTACGCAATTGTTAAGACTGGTGGTAAGCAGTACAAGGTCGCCGAGGGCGACATCATCGACATCGAGAAGCTCGAGGTCGAGGAGGGCGCTACGGTCACGTTTGACGAGGTTCTCTTCGCCAACGATGGCACGCAGGCCATCACCGATCCCGAGGCCCTTGCCAAGGTTTGCGTTGAGGGCGAAGTCCTCAGCCAGTACCGCGACAAGAAGGTCATCGTCTTCAAGTTCCGTCGTCGTAAGCGCTACGAGCGCAAGCGCGGCCATCGCCAGTACCTCACCAAGGTGCGCATCACCAAGGTCGCTTAGTTAGTCCGATTGATAGTTATTTAGGAGTCTGTCATGGCACATAAGAAGGGTACGGGTACTTCCCGTAACGGCCGCGATTCGATCGGCAAGCGTCTTGGCTGCAAGCGTTTCGACGGCATGGTCGTCACCGCCGGCACCATCCTGGTTCGTCAGCACGGCACCAAGTTCCACCCCGGCCAGAACGTCGGCCGCGGCAAGGACGACACGCTGTTCGCTCTTATCGACGGCACGGTGAAGTACACCACCAGCGACAAGCGTCGCGTGCACATCCTTCCGCTCGAGACGGTTGCCGAGTAGGTTTCGTCGGCTTTCGCCACAGGATAGCATCTACGGACCCTGCAGCTTCACGGTTGCGGGGTCCGCTTTTATATAGGAGAACACCGTGTTCATTGACCAGGTACACATCAACGTCAAGGGCGGCGACGGCGGCGCTGGCTGCATGTCGTTCCGTCGTGAGGCGCATGTCCCCAAGGGCGGCCCCGACGGCGGCGACGGCGGCCACGGCGGCAACGTCTACGTGGTGGCCGACGCCCAGCGCTCCTCGCTCATCGACTACCGCTTCAAGCACCACTTCAAGGCGCAGCGCGGCACGCACGGCCAGGGCGCCAAGCGTCATGGCGCCGACGGCGAGGACATCCTGCTGCCGGTGCCGCTGGGCACGGTGGTCTACGAGCTCGATCCCGACACCCAGGAGCGCCTCTACGAGATCGCCGACCTCACCCACCACGGCGAGAAGGTGGTCATCGGCGAGGGCGGCCACGGCGGCCGCGGCAACACGCACTTCTGCACCTCCGTGCGCAGGGCGCCGGCGTTTGCCGAGAAGGGCGAGCCGGCCGAGGAGCACTGGGTCGAGCTCGAGATGAAGCTCATGGCCGACGTGGGCCTCGTGGGCATGCCGAGCGTGGGCAAGTCCTCGCTCATCTCCTACATGAGCGCGGCCCGTCCCAAGATCGCCGACTACCCCTTCACCACCCTGCAGCCCAACCTGGGCATGGTGCGCGTGGGCAACTACGACTACGTCGTGGCCGACATCCCCGGCCTCATCGAGGGCGCCAGCGAGGGCAAGGGCCTGGGTCATGAGTTCCTGCGCCACGTGGAGCGCACGGCCCTCATCATGCACATCGTCGACCTCTCCGGCTCCTATGAGGGCCGCGACCCGGTGCACGACTACGAGGTCATCAAGGCCGAGCTCGCCAAGTACGCCGACGACCTGGCTCAGCGCACCTCCGTCATCGTGGGCAACAAGGGCGACCTGCCCGGCACGGAGGAGAACGACGCCCGCATGATGGAGCTGGCCGAGCGCGAGGGCATTCCCTACTTCTGCGTCTCGGCCGCGACCGGCTCGGGCATGCACGAGCTCATGCTCCAGGTGGGCCAGATGGTCGCCGAGCAGCGTGCGCGTGCCGCGGCCGAGCTTGCGGCGGCCGACCTGGCCCAGGAGAACTTCGACCAGGTGTGGACGTGGCGCCGCCAGAAGCGCGAGCGTGCGTTCCATGTCGAGCAGCTCGCGGCCCAGGAGTGGCGCGTCTCGGGCAAGGCCGTCGAGCGCATGGTGGTCCAGACCGACTGGGACAACGACGAGGCCATCCTGTACCTCCAGCACCGCTTCGCGCGTCTGGGCGTCGACGCGGCGCTCACCAAGGCCGGCGCGCGCAACGGCGACATCGTGCACATTCTGGGCTACGAGCTGGAGTTCTCCGGCGTCGACGACGCTGACGACGTGGTGGAGGAAGACCTCTGGCAGACGCTCGTCTGGGACGCGGAGGAAGGTGCCGACGAGGCCGACGACGCCTCGCAGGACGACGACCTGTCCGCCTTCGAGGCGTGCTTCGACGAGGACGACCAGGACGAGGTAGACGAGCAGGATTTCGGCGCCGGCGCCGACGACGAGGACGACTTCGCCGACGAGATCGCCGACGCGGCGTTCGACGACGACGCGTGCGCCGGCGACGGGGACGAGTCCCGTGGATAGCGAGCGCGTCTTCGCGCAGGCCAGGCGCGTCGTCGTCAAGGTGGGGTCGTCCACGCTCATGGGGGACGACTCGTGCCTCGACGCCGCGTTCATCGCCTCCCTCGCCGACCAGATGGCCCGCCTCATGCAGGCGGGCACCCAGGTGGTCCTCGTGACCTCCGGCGCCATCGCGGCCGGCCTTGCGCCCCTGGGCTTCGAGAGCCGCCCGCAGGAGGTCGACCTGCTGCAGGCGTGCGCCTCGGTGGGGCAGGTGGCGCTTGTCCAGGCATACGCCCAGGCCTTCGCCCGGCATGGGCTGACGGTGGGCCAGGTGCTGCTCACGCGCAACGACACGGGGTCGCGCTCGGCCTACCTGCACGCCCGCCTCACCATGGAGCGCCTGCTCGAGCTGGGCTGCGTGCCCGTGGTCAACGAGAACGACACGGTCGCCGTCGACGAGATCAAGTTCGGTGACAACGACTCGCTGGCCTCCATCGTGGGCGCCCTGGTGGGGGCCGACCTGGTCGTCCTGCTGAGCGACATCGAGGGCCTCTACACGGCAGACCCGCATTCCGACCCCGACGCGCACCTCATCTCCCGCGTGGAGCGCGTCGACGACTCCATCCTCGGCATCGCCTGCGGCTCTTCGAGCGCGGTGGGCACGGGCGGCATGGCCACCAAGGTCAGGGCCGCCCGCGCCACCCAGCTCGCGGGTGCCTCCATGGCCATCTGCCTGGGACGTCGCCCCGAGGTCCTCTATGACGTCGCGATGGGCGCCGACATCGGCACGCGCTTCGTCCCCGACCCCGACCACGCCCCCGAGTCGGCCCGCAAGCTCTGGATCGGGTACGCGGCCCACGACTGCGGCAGCGTCGTCATCGACGACGGGGCCGTCTGCGCCCTGCACTCCAAGGGCGGGTCGCTCTTGCCCGTGGGCGTCACCGACGTGTCGGGCACGTTCTCGCGCGGCGACATCATCGCGGTCAAAGACAAGGACGGCGCCCTCATCGCGCGCGGCATCAGCGCCTACTCGTCCCAGGAGGCGCAGCTCACGCGCGGCATGAAGCTCGACATGGTGGGGCGCGTCATCCCCGGCCTGGCCGGCGTGGCGCTCATCCACCGCGACGAGCTGCTGGTGTTCTAACGAGTAGAAAGGGCCCCTCATGGCAGAAGCGTATGACAAGTCCCTAGCCGCCAAGGCGGCCTCGCGCCGCATCGGGGCCCTGGGCAGCTCGCAGCGTAACGCCGCCCTCATGGCCATGGCCGCCCAGCTGCGTGCCCAGGCCCCGCGCATCCTTGCGGCAAACGCCGAGGACGTCGCCGCCGCCCAGGCCGCCGGTATCGCCGAGTCCCTCATCGACAGGCTCTTGCTCAACGAGGCTCGTGTCGAGGGGATGGCGCGCGGCCTTGAGGAGCTGGCCGCCCAGCCCGACCCGCTGGGACGCGTGCTCGACGGCTCCACGCTCTCCAACGGCCTCTCCATCCAGAAGGTCACCGTCCCCATGGGAGTCGTCGCCATCGTCTACGAGGCACGTCCCAACGTGACCTCCGACGCGGCGGGCATCTGCCTCAAGGCGGGCAACGCCTGCGTGCTGCGCGGCGGCTCCATCGCGGCGAGGTCCTGCCAGGCGGTGGTCGAGGCCCTGCGCGACGCCCTTGTGGGCTGCGGGCTTCCGGCTGATGCGGTGTGCCTGCTCACCACGCCCGGCCATGCGGCGGTGGAGGAGCTGTTCGGCCTGGTGGGGCTTGTCGACGTCCTCATTCCGCGCGGCGGTGCGGGCCTCATCCGCAACTGCGTGGAGAACTCCAAGGTCCCCGTCATCGAGACGGGCACCGGCAACTGCCATGTCTACGTGCACGCCAGCGCCGACCAGGACATGGCGCTCGACATCATCCACAACGCCAAGTGCCAGCGTCCGGGCGTGTGCAACGCATGCGAGTCCGTGCTGGTGGACGCGGCGGTTGCGGGGGAGTTCCTGCCGCGCCTGCTCTCTTCGTGCCAGGCGTGGGGCGTCCTCGTCCATGCCGATGAAACCACGGCAGGTGTTGCACAGGGCCTGGGGCTTGTGGAGGGCACGCACTGGGTCGCGGGAGGGGAGGACGACTGGGGCCGGGAGTATCTGGCCCTGGAGCTGTCCTGCAAGGTGGTCGAGGGGCTCGACGAGGCCGTCGGGCACATCAACCGGTACGGGACCGGCCACTCGGAGTGCATCGTGTGCAACGACTACGCGGCCAGCCAGGCGTTCCTTGCGGGCGTCGACGCCGCCGCCGTGTACGTCAATGCCTCCACGCGCTTCACCGACGGGGGGATGTTCGGCCTGGGCGCCGAGATCGGCATCTCCACCCAGAAGCTCCATGCGCGCGGACCCATGGGGGCCGAGGCCCTCGTGAGCACGAAATACCTCTGCCGGGGCTCGGGCCAGGTTCGCGGCTGATGTCGCCCGACGAGCTGCTCGCGCGCCTGGGTGCGTGCGCGGGGCAGGGGGGCGACGCCTCCCTGGGCATCATGGGGGGCACTTTCGACCCCCCTCATGCCGGCCACCTCGCCATCGCGCGTCTTGCCCGCGAGCGGCTCGGCCTGACCGGCGTGCTCTTCATCCCCGCGGGGGTCCCCTCCTTCAAGCGCGACAAGCCGGTGACCCCCGCGCGGCATCGCCTGGCCATGCTCGAGCTTGCCTTGCGCGACGAGCCTTCTTTCGCCCTGAGCAGGCTTGAGGTGGACCGCGCGGGCGTCACCTACACGGCGGACACCTTGGAGGAGCTGCGCTGCCTGTGCCCCGCCCAGACGCGCCTGGTCTTCATCATGGGAGGAGACTCCCTGCACACCCTGCCGCACTGGCGCCGAGCCGGCCGCATACTCGAGCTCGCCGAGGTCGCGGCCGTCGCCCGTGCCCGCTGTGACCTCTCGCGCGACGCCGCTGAGCTGCGCGCGTTGTACCCGCAGGCGAGAATCCACCTCCTGCACAGTCAGGCCGTCCCCGATGTCTCTTCCACCTACCTGCGGTCCTGCCTGGCCCAGGGCCTCGACGCGCAGGGTCTCGTAAGCGAGCCCGTCCTGCGCTACATTCGCGCCGCGGGCCTGTATGGAAACCCATCGGCGGCCTAGCCGCATCTCATGTACGTTAGGAGGCCTTATGGCCAAAGGAAAAGACAAGTCCAAGAAAGGGGAGGCCAAGCCCGGGGCCTTGTCTGACCTGGCACCCTGGGATGCGGGCTATGTGCCCCGCGAGCCCCTGTGCGACGCCGCCCAGGCCGAGCTTTTGGAGCGCTTGCGCCACGACGTCTCAGAGCGGCTCTGGGGCAAGCGCCTCACGCACTCCTTCGGCGTGTCGCAGACGGCCCTGTGGCTTGCCAGTCGCGAGGGCATCGACGAGTTCGACGCGGCGGCGGCCGGCCTTCTGCACGACTGGGACAAGAAGCTTCCCGCCGAGGAGCTCTGGGACAAGGTCGAACGCTATGGCCTCGACGTCCCCCGCGTGGAGGGGGCCCTTCCGGTGCTGCACGGCCTGACGGCCGCCGCGAGCCTTCCGGCCGAGTACCCCGAGCTGTCCGCCGATGTCTTCCAGGCCATCGCGCGGCACACGACGGGTGCCAAGGGCATGACGGGCTTGGACATGGCCGTCTACGTGGCGGACATGATAGAGCCCGGGCGCAGCGGCGACTTCGTCGAGGAGCTTCGCACGCTCAGCCGCACGGCCCCCTTGCGCCAGGTTTACGCCGAGTCGGTGAGGGTGGGGCTCATCTACCTTTTGGAATCGGGCCGATTCGTATATCCTAGCGCGTTGGAAGTTTGGAACGATTGCAGGCAAGACGCCCCGGCGTCTCAAGCTAAATAAGGAGCTGCTTTGAACTCTCAGGAACTTGCATACGAGGTCGCACGCATCATCGACAGCAAGGTCGGCCACGACATCCTCATCATCGACCTGCGCGGCATCGCCGACATCGCTGAGTTCTTCGTCATCGCCACGGGCGACAACAACCGTCAGGTCGACGCCATCGTCGACGAGATCGAGAACCAGCTGCGCCCCAAGGACGTCCGCGCCATCGCCATCGACGGCCGCGAGGACAACACGTGGGACATCCTCGACTTCGGCAGCGTCATCGCACACGTCTTCCAGCCTCAGGCCCGCGCCTTCTACCGCCTCGAGAAGCTGTGGGCCGACGCCCCCTGCACCGAGTTCGCCGACGGCGTGGCCACCCCGCGCAACGCCGGCACGGCTGACCGTCAGAGCGCCGAGTCCGAGGACGCCGACGCCGACGCCGCTGCCGCTGTGGCCGAGCTTCCCTGCGAGTAAGCCCCAAGGCGTGCCGGCGCCCTTCTTGGGCTGGCGCTCCACGAAAGTGAGACGCGTCCGGCATTCATCGCGTTGAAGATAGAGCGGGACGGCGCCCTTCGGGAGTTAGAACTCCACGAAGAACGTCGTCCCGTCCTTTTCGGTGCTCGTGACGCCGATGTGGGCGCCTTGGCCCTCGGCGATGCTCTTGGCAATCGCCAGGCCCAGCCCGTAGCTGGCCGAGGTTCCCCTCGTGCGGGCCGCGTCGCTTCGCCAGAACCTGTCAAACACCCTCGGCAGATCCTCTGCGGGGATGGTGGGGCCCGTGTTGTTCACACTGAGCAGCGCGTGGCCCTTCTTCTTTTCGGTGAGGCTCACGCGCACGCGCCCGTCCTTGCCCGCATATTTCACGGCGTTGTCCAGCAGCGACTTCACGAGGCGCTCCATCTGGGTGCGGTCGGCTTTGACCTGCACGCCTTCCTTGATGTCCTCCACCAGCTCCACACCGGCCTCGAACGCCACGGCGTCAAACGCCAGGCACGACTCCTCCACGAGCGCGGTGAGGTTCAGGTCCTCGGCACCCTTATTCCTCTCGACGCCCTTCTCGTCGCTGCGTGCCAGGAACAGCAGCTCCTCCACCAGGCCTTTCATATGATGCGCCTCGTCGGAGATGCCCTTGACCCACTTCATCTGGTCGGCCACGGTGGCCTCGGGGTGTGCCTGGATGATGTCGGCGTCGGCCAACACCACGGTCAGGGGGGTCTTGAGCTCATGCGAGGCGTCCGCGATGAACTCGGCCTGCTGGTCCCAGGCCTTCTTCACGGGGCGGGTGATGAGGTGGGCGAGCACCCCGCTCACCAGCGCGACGAGGATGAGCGTGAGCGCGAAGACCAGCAGGAACCCCGACTGGGTGGCCTTCATCGACGAGAGGAACGCCGTGGCGTCGGCAAACGCGATGACGAACTGGCCGCTTTGGTTCGACTTGATGCAATAGAAGAGCCGCAGGTCGGTGAAGACGCCCGTGCCGTTCCCGACCGAGATCGTGCGCTGGATGGCCTCCGCGCGCACCGACTGCGACATCGCCTCGTAGTCGGCGTTGTATTGGATGATGGTGCCTTCGTCGGGGTCGTAGGTGATGAGGGCGATGGGCGTGAACGAGCTGCGCTTCTGCTTGTAGTGGGCTTGGGACCCGTCGTCGGCGAGGCCGTCGTAGTCGTCCTCGTCGTACAGGTCGGGCGCGCCCCAACCGCCTATGTTGAACGAGACGTTCACGCTCGGGCCGTACTTCACGGCGTCCTCGAGCTCCTGCGCGAACGTCTCGAACGACTTGTTCCAGATCGTCGTGTTGAGGATGGCGAAGGCCACCGCGAACACCACGGTGGCCATGGCCATGATCGTCATGAAGATTCGTACGCGCAGTTTCTGGAGCATGCTTGCGTGTCCTTACGCCTCGCTGCCTTGCTGCTCGTCGGGCTGCTCAGGGTAGCTGAGCCTGTAGCCGAGCATGCGGATGGTGTCTATGCTGACATCGCTTTTCAAAAAAGCAAGCTTCTTGCGCAGGAAGGAGATGTAGGCCTCCACGTTGTTCAGGCCCGTCTCGCCCTCGGTGCCCCACACGCGCGTGAGCAGGGCCTGCTTGCTGAAGACGTTCTGCGGGGTGCGCATGAGCAGCTCCATGACCGACCCCTCGCGCGCGGAGAGGCGCACCGACTTGTCGCGGCACTTGAGCTCCATGTCGGACAGGCTGAGCGTCAGGTCGCCGAAGCTCACCGAGTCGAGCACGACCTCGCCGGTGCGCCTCGTGAGGGCGCGCAGGCGCGCGCACAGCTCCTCGGGGTTGAAGGGCTTGGTGAGGTAGTCGTCGGCGCCGGCGTCTAGGCCCGCCACCTTGTCGCGCACCTCCGAGCGCGCGGTCAGCATGATGACGGGCGTCGAGACGCCCTTCGCGCGCAGCGTGCGGCACACCTCCATGCCGTCCATCTCGGGCAGCATGACGTCGAGCACGATGGCGTCGTACATGTCGGTCAGCGCGTAATCCAGGCCCGTCTTGCCGTCATGGGCGCAATCGACATGATATTTGTTCTCGTTGAGGATGTGGGCCAGGGCGTCGGCGAGGTTGGTCTCGTCTTCTACGATGAGCACGTTCATGGCGGCCTTCTTTCAGGGGCGGGGCCTTACGTTTTCAGGTTTATGCTAACAAGGGGCGCTGAACCTCTTCTGAAACGGTGCCGCGCACGCAGGTTTACAACAAAACCCGAGGCCGTTTCAGCTATACCTCAAGGTTTTTCAGCGCAATCGTGCGGCTTGTGGAGTGGCTGAGATGTGTAAATCCCTCGCTGCAAAACGCTTCCAGTTGTCGTAGAATACCCAGTCGCTATGTATCGACATGTGGCTGAGCCACAAGTACTGAGGAGCTTTCATTGGCTGTCAAGATTCGTCTCGCTCGTCACGGTTCCAAGAAGAACCCTTACTATCGTATCGTCGTCGCCGATGCCCGTTGCCCTCGCGACGGCCGTAAGGTCGAGGAGGTCGGCCGCTACAACCCCATGGTTGAGCCGTCCTTCGTCTCCATGGACATGGAGAAGGTCGACTCTTGGATCGCCAAGGGCGCTCAGCCCACTGAGACCGTCGCTCGTCTGATCAAGCAGGTCAAGGACGCCCAGTAATGACTGAGGTCCTCGAAACGGTTGATGAGGCGGCCGAGGAGGCTATGCCCAGCGATAACGTATGCGACCTTATTGAGTACATGGTCGCGTCGCTTGTCGATAACCCGGATTCAATCGTTATTGACGTTACCGACTCCGACGAATCCTCTCTCATCGAGGTCCATGTCGACCCCGAGGACGTGGGCAAGGTCGTGGGCAGGCACGGGCGCGTCATCAAGTCGATTCGCACCCTTGCGAGGGCTTGCGCCGCTCGCGACGAGATCAACGCCGAAGTCGAGGTTATAGGATAACGATATGAATCACGATAGCGTGACGGACTACATCAACGTCGCGCGCATATCGAGGACTCATGGCAAGAAAGGGGAGGTCGTCGCAGTTCCACTCGACGGCCTCCCCTTTTGCATAAAGCCCGGTATGCGCGTGTGCCTCACCCCGCCCGAGATCGGCCTGGAGCGCTTCTGCACGGTGGAGAGCGTCGGCACCGGGGAGATTCCCCTGGTGGGGCTTTCGTGCTCGCACGACCTCAACGAGGCGGAGCGCCTCGTGGGCAAGCTCGTGCTGGCCAGCCGCGAAGACGTCCCGGAGTTCGTCGAGGAGCAGGGCTTCCTCGACTGCGTAGGCTGCACCATGGTCGATGTGGAGGCCGGGCCTGTGGGCGTCATCACCGAGCTCATGATGCTTCCCGCCAACGACGTGTGGGCGGTCCGCTCCGACAGGTACGGAGAGGTCCTGGTCCCCGTCTTGGAAGACGTGGTGCTGGAGCTGCCCGAGGGCCCGGACGGGTCGGTCGTGGTGAGGCTGCCCCGCGGAATCCTGCCTGAGGACTAGGTCTGTATGTCCATATGCATCGAGACGCTCGGCGTCTTCCCCCAGATGTTCGAGCCCATCATGTCGCTGTCCATCATGGGAAGGGCGCGCAAGGGCGGTTTCCTTGACTTCCGCGCCCATGACCTGCGCGATTGGACCCACGACCGCCATCGCACGGTGGACGACAGCCCCTACGGCGGTGGCCAGGGAATGCTCATGAAGTGCGAGCCGTTCTTCGAGGCGCTCGACGATTTGGTGGACGACGCCAACCCGGCGTACGTGGTGTTCTTCACGCCCACGGGCCGCCCCTTCAACCAGGCCATGGCCGAGGAGCTCTCGCACAAGGACCGCATCCTGTTTGTGTGCGGCCACTACGAGGGAATGGACGAGCGCGTCTACTCCCGCGCCGACTTGTGCATCTCGCTGGGAGACTATGTGCTCACCGGGGGAGAGCTGGCGGCCCTTACGGTGACCGACGCCGTGGTGCGCCTCATCCCCGGCGTCTTGGGAGACGACCAGAGCTGCGTCGACGAGTCGTTCGGCTCCGGCCTGCTCGAGTACTCCCAGTACACCCGCCCGGCCATCTGCCGCGACATGGCCGTACCGCCGGTGCTGCTCGGCGGCGACCACGCCAAGGTCGCTGCCTGGCGCCGTGCCGACTCCATCGCCCGGACCTGCGCGCGCCGTCCCGACCTCATCGAGACGGCCGACCTGAGCCAGGCTGAGCGCCGTGCGGCTCAGGAGCTGATCGAGCGGCTCGCACAGGGCCAGGATTACGACCAGGCGGCTATTGAGGTCTTTGACATTCTTCGGCAGGACTGACCTTGCGCGCCCCGGCGCCTCGGGGCAGTACTAGAATGTACGTTCTTGCGCCGCGCGCATGACGTGCCGCATGCCGAAGTGAGGAGGTTCGTTTGTGAGTGTCATTACCTACAACCCCGAGGACAAGCCCCAGGAGTCGGGCGTGACGCAGAGCAAGGCGGCTGCAGCCGACTTCCCGCAGGAGCCGTCCGGCCAGTCGGGCGATGCGAACCCGGGCACGGGCGAGGCGCCCAAGCGCTCCTGGCTCAGCGGCATCATGGAGTTTGTGGTCGCCTTCGCGATCATGCTGGCCGCGATACTGGCCCTGCGCACGTGGGTCATCGAGCCTTTCGAGATCCCCTCCGGCTCCATGCTCCAGACCATCCAGATCGGCGACCGCGTGTTTGCCGAGAAGATAACCACGGCGCTCAACGACATGCCCACCCAGGGCGAGATCGTGACCTTCACCAACCCCCGCGACGACTCGGAGACGCTGATCAAGCGCGTCATCGCCGTGGGCGGGCAGACCATCGACCTGCGCGACGGCGTGGTGTACGTGGACGGCGTGGCGCTTGACGAGCCCTACACTAACGGCCAGGCCACAAAGCCCATGACCTGCGATTTGTCCTACGTGGGGGCGGTCCTGTCGGTTGACGGGTCCGGCCAGGCGGAGCTCAACGAGACGGGCACGCGCACCAACGCCCAGATCACCTACCCCTACACCATCCCCGAGGGCTACTTCTGGGTCATGGGCGACAACCGCGGCAACTCGGCGGACTCGCGCGTGTTCGGCCCGGTCAAGGCGACCGCCATCACCGGCCATGCCGTGTGGCGCTACTGGCCGCTCTTCCGCACGTCTGAGGACGGCACCCTCGAGCTGGCCATAGGCACGCTCGATTAAACACCGCAATAGCGTATGCAAGATGAGGCGGGCCGCCAGGCTCGCCCCTCGTTCGATAGGAAGGAAGTCCGCGATGAACAAGGATGCCCTGACGTTCCAGGAGATCATCCTCGCCCTGCAAAACTACTGGGCATCCCAGGGCTGCGTTGTCCTGCAGCCCTATGACTCCGAGGTGGGCGCCGGCACGTTCCACTGGGCCACGACGCTGCGCGCCCTGGGCGACAAGCCCTGGCGCACCTGCTACGCGCAGCCCTGCCGCCGCCCCGCCGACGGCCGCTACGGCGAGAACCCCAACCGCCTGCAGCACTACTACCAGTTCCAGGTCCTCATGAAGCCCTCGCCCGACAACCCCCAGGAGCTCTACCTGGACTCCCTGCGCACCATCGGCATCGAGCCCGCCGAGCACGACGTGCGCTTCGTCGAAGACGACTGGGAGAGCCCCACGCTGGGCGCCTGGGGTCTGGGCTGGGAGGTCTGGCTCAACGGCATGGAGGTCACCCAGTTCACCTACTTCCAGCAGGTGGGCGGCATCGAGGTGGGTCCCGTCCCCGTCGAGATCACCTACGGCCTGGAGCGCCTCGCCATGTACATCCAGGGCGTCGACTCGGTGTACGACCTCGTGTGGGCGCGCGGCGCCGACGGCAGCGTCTTCACCTACGGCGACGTGTACCTTGAGAACGAGCGTGAGTTCTCCACCTACAACTTCGAGCTCGCCGACGTGGACCTCATGCGTCGCAAGTTCGACGAGTACGAGGCCGAGTGCCACCACTGCCTCGAGGCCGGCCAGCCCCTGCCGGCATACGACTGCGTGCTCAAGTGCTCGCATGCCTTCAACCTGCTCGACTCCCGCGGCGCCATCAGCGCCACCGAGCGCGCAGCGTACATCCTTCGCGTCCGCGCCGTCGCCAAGGCCTGCTGCGAGGCCTGGCAGGCGCATGAGGACGCCGTCGCCCAGAAGAACGCCCAGGAGGTGGCCTAGCCATGGCTTCGACCAAGGAGCTTGTGTTTGAGATCGGTACCGAGGAGCTGCCCAGCGCCGCCCTCAACAAGGCAATCGCGGCCATGGCCGAGCTTGTCCAGGACGGCCTGAAGTCGGCCCACCTGGCCTGCGAGGGCGTCGAGGTCATGGGCACCCCGCGCCGCATCGCCACGTTCCTGCACGGCGTGGCCGCCTCGACCGACCAGATCGAGGAGCACTTCCGCGGCCCGGCCGCCGCTGCCGCCTTCGACGCCGAGGGCAACCCCACGAAGGCCGCCATGGGCTTCGCCCGCGGCAAGGGCGCCGACGCCGGCGAGCTGGTCGTGCGCGAGCAGGACGGCAAGAGCTACGTGTGGATCGACCGCACCACGGCCGCCCGTCCCGCCCAGGAGGTCCTCGTCGAGGTCCTCGCCGGCGCGGCCGGCAAGATCAACGACAAGCTCACCGGCCTGCGCACCCAGCGCTGGGGCTCCACGCCCTACCGCTTCTCGCGCCCGGTGCGCTGGGTCCTGTGCCTGCTCGACGACGAGGTCGTCCCCGTCGAGTTCTGCGGCCATGTGGCCGGCCGCACCACGCACGGACACCGCCTCATGAACCCCGGCACCTACGAGGTCCCCAGCGCCGGCGAGTACGTGTCGGTGCTCGAGGGCGCCCATGTGGTCGTCTCCGGCTCCCGCCGCGAGCAGGTCATCCGCGAGGGCATCGCGCAGGTCGAGGCGCAGCGCGGCCTCAAGGCCGACACCCCCAAGAAGACCTTCGACGAGGTCGTGAACCTCGTTGAGTGGCCCACCGTCGTCGTGGCCGACTTCGACGAGGAGTTCCTCCAGGTCCCCAACGAGATCATCTGCGAGTCGATGCTGTCCAACCAGCGCTACTTCCCGCTCTACGACGCGCAGGGCAAGCTCACGAACCACTTCATCCTCGTGTCCAACGGCGACCCGGCCCGCAACGACGTCATCGCCCAGGGCAACGAGCGCGTGGTGCGCGCCCGTCTGTCCGACGCCAAGTTCTTCTACGAGGAGGACCTGAAGCGCCCGCTCGAGGCTTATGTGGAGCGCCTGGGCATGGTGGGCTTCCAGGAGAAGCTCGGCACCATGCTCGACAAGACGACGCGCGTGCGCGACCTTGCGACCAGCGTCGCCCAGGCCGCCGGCTATGACGAGGCCACCGTGGCCATGGCCGCGCGCGGCGCCTACCTCGCCAAGGCCGACCTCGTGACGGGCGCCGTCATCGAGTTCACGAGCCAGCAGGGCGTCATGGGCGGCTACTATGCCAAGGCCTCCGGCGAGCCCGAGGAAGTCGCCCTGGCCGTCTCGCAGCACTACCGTCCCCGCTTCGCCGGCGACGCGCTGCCCGACCAGCTCGTGGGCCGCATCGTCGCCATGGCCGACAAGCTCGACACCGCCTGCGGCATCTTCGCCATCGACGAGGCCCCCACGGGCTCCAGCGACCCGTATGCCGTCCGTCGTGCGGCCATCGGCATCATCAACATCCTGCGCGCCGAGCCTGCCATGAACCTGGCGGGCGCCATCCATGCGGCCCTGTTCGGCCTTAAGGCCCAGGGCATCGAGTTCGACCTCGAGGCTGTCGAGGCCAGCGTCGTGGACTTCTTCGTCGGCCGCCTGGCGAGCATGGCTCGCGAGGAGGGCGTCAGCGCCGACACCGTCGAGGCCGTCAAGGCCGTCGGCGTGCTGGAGCCCCAGGAGTTCATCGCCCGCGCCCACGCCCTGGAGGACGCGCGCAGCTCCTCGCGCGAGGTCTTCGACGACCTCGCCGGCGCCTACACGCGCGCCAACAACCTGCGCGACCCCAAGCTCGGCAGCGACGTGGACGCCTCCGGCCTGGGTGCCTCCGAGTCCGAGCTGCTTGCCGCCGTGGACGAGGCCTCCAGCAAGGTGGCTGCCTGCCTTGCGGGCCAGGGCGGCTACGCCGGCGCCATCGAGGCTCTCGCGGCCCTTCGCGCCCCCATCGACGCCTTCTTCAACGACGTCATGGTCATGGACGAGGACCTCGACGTCCGTGCGAACCGCCTGCGCCTGCTCAACCGCTTCGTGGCCGTGTTCCACGACGTCGCCGACTTCGGTAAGATGGAGAAGAAGGCTTAAGCCACCCAATCGCCAAGGAGGCGCTGG
The DNA here is from genome assembly GCA_963619535.1 of Acutalibacteraceae bacterium. Lineage (GTDB taxonomy): Bacteria > Actinomycetota > Coriobacteriia > Coriobacteriales > UMGS124 > UMGS124. Next base: position 67,626 of record CAVEWV010000003.1, read on the forward strand.
AGTATGGACGAGTTCTGCACGGGGTTGAGGGTCGACGAGCAGCCTCTCGCCGCACAGGCGGGGGCGCTCGTGCCTACGATCCATGTCATTTCCGACTCGTTGGGCGACACCGCCGCCGAGGTCGCGCTGGCCGCGACCTCGCAGTTCGGCGTCGGTGCCGTCCGCATCCAGCGCCTCCCCAAGGTCACTGCCCTGGGCCAGGTCAAGGCGTATCTCGACGAGCACTGCGCGGAGGCGCCGGGGCGCGTGCTGGTGTTCCACACCATCGTCGACTCCGGCCTGCGCTCGCAGGTGGTGGAGGAGTTCGAGCGACGCGGCATCGACTCGCTCGACCTCATCGGCCCGGCGCTGGGCGCCGTGCAGCGGCTGACGGGCCTGGAGCCCCATAACCAGGCCGGCGCCATCCGTAGGGTGGACGACCGCTACTTCAACCGCATCAACGCCATGGAGTTCTTCGTCGCCCACGACGACGGGCGCAACCCCCAGGACCTCACGAAGGCCGACATCGTCTTGGTGGGCGTGTCGCGCACCTCGAAGACGCCCTTGTCGATGTACATGTCGTTCCAGGGCTACAAGGTGGCCAACATCCCCCTGGCGAAGGGCAGCGAGCCCCCGCACGAGCTGTTCGACGTGGAGCCGCACCGCCTCTTCGGCCTCATCTCCACCCCCGAGGTCCTCTCCTCCATCCGCAACGAGCGCCTCGGGAGCCTTGAGGCGCGCCAGGTGGCGGGCTCCTATGCCGACCCGGTCTGCATCCAGGAGGAGCTCGACGAGGCCCGTGCCCTCATGCGCAAGCTGGGCTGCATCGTCGTGCACACCAACGGCCGTGCCGTCGAGGAGACCGCGCAGATCATCTTGGGGTACTTCGAGCAGGCCGAGGCGATGAGGCTCGCCCGCGCCAGGGGCTAGCCCGCGCGCTGCCCAGGAGTCCGCGCTGCTGCGCGATGTCGGCCGATCACATGCAACACTGCTTGCCGTTCGCCGCTCACCTATGTGGGCGGCGTTCTTTTTTCCGGTGGGCGGTCTGAGAAAACTACCTGCTTTCCATAGCTATGGCCCTTGGCTGCACATGGGGCAAATTAGGCCGATTATCTCGCAAAACGGGATTTCAAGCGGTATAGTTGCCCAGTGCGGGCCCAGCCCGCTTGCTCGTACTCAATCCGTTGCGGCACCGCCGCCAGATGAATGGGAGATGCAAGTGTCCGACGTGCAGCGCATCTACAAGTTCGGCAAAGACGCCCAGGGCGTCAACGTCACCGAGGGTTCCTCCAAGGACAACTATATCCTCGGCGGCAAGGGTGCCAACCTCGCTGAGATGGCAAAGATCGGCCTGCCTGTCCCGCCCGGCTTCACCATCACCTGCCAGACCTGCATGGAGTATGCAAACGCGGGCAACGTTTGGCCCGAGGGCGTGCTCGACCTCATCGAGGAGGCCCGTCAGGACCTCGAGGAGCGCGCCGGCAAGAAGCTCGGCGACCCGAAGGACCCGCTGCTCGTCTCCGTGCGTTCCGGCGCCCCCTTCTCGATGCCCGGCATGATGGACACGGTCCTCAACCTGGGCATGAACGACCAGTCGGTCCAGGGCCTCATCGACCAGACCGAGAACCCCCGCTTCGCCTGGGACTCCTACCGCCGCTTCATCCAGATGTTCTCCGACGTCGTGATGGGCGTTGACGCCGACTACTTCGAGAACGCCATCACCGCCCGCAAGATCGCCGCCGGCGTGCGCAACGACTGCGACCTCACCTGCGAGGACCTGCAGGCCCTCGTCGCCGAGTTCAAGGGCATCTTCACCGCCAACGTCAGCGCTGAGGAGCACCCCCAGCTCGTGGGCGCCTCCGGCAAGGTCGAGTTCCCCCAGGACCCCAGCGTCCAGCTCCTGCTCGCCATCCAGGCCGTCTTCGGCAGCTGGAACAACAGCCGCGCCATCCTGTACCGCAAGCAGAACAAGATCTCCGACGACCTGGGCACCGCCGTCAACGTCATGTCGATGGTCTTCGGCAACAAGGGCAACACCTCCGCCACCGGCGTGGCCTTCACGCGCAACCCCGCCGACGGCACCAAGGAGTTCTACGGCGACTACCTGGTGAACGCCCAGGGCGAGGACGTCGTCGCCGGCATCCGCAACACCGAGCCCATCGAGACCCTCAAGCACACCCCCGGTCTGGAGAAGGCCGGCCAGGAGCTCGAGGACGTCTTCGTCATCCTCGAGAACCACTACCGCGACATGATGGACATCGAGTTCACCATCGAGCAGGGCAAGCTCTTCATGCTCCAGACCCGCGTGGGCAAGCGCACCGCCGCCGCCGCGCTCAAGGTCGCCATCGACATGGTGGGCGAGGGCCTCATCTCCAAGGAGGAGGCGCTGCTGCGCGTCGACCCGGCCCAGCTCGACCAGCTGCTGCACCCCCAGTTCGACAAGACCGCCAAGTACGATCTGCTTGCCCAGGGTCTCAACGCCTCCCCGGGCGCCGCTGTGGGTGAGATCGTCTTCTCCTCGGCCGACGCCGTCGCCGCTGCCGCCGAGGGCCGCGACTGCATCCTGGTGCGCTGGGAGACCAACCCCGACGACCTGTCGGGCATGGTTGCCGCCAAGGGCATCCTCACGAGCCACGGCGGCAAGACGAGCCACGCCGCCGTCATCGCCCGCGGCATGGGCGCCCCCTGCGTCTGCGGCGTCGAGAAGCTCAAGATCGATGCCGCCAAGAAGGAGGTCGTCGTCTCCGGCACCGACGTGGTGCTGCACGAGGGCGACGTCATCTCCATCGACGGCACGACGGGCGCCGTGGTCCTCGGCGCCGTCAAGCTCGTCGACTCCAAGATCACCGGTGACCTGGAGACCATCCTGAACTGGGCAGACGAGGCCCGCAAGCTCGGCGTCGAGGCCAATGCCGACAACCCCGCCGACGCCCAGCTCGCCCGTGACTTCGGCGCCCAGGGCATCGGCCTGTGCCGCACCGAGCACATGTTCCTCGGCGAGCGCAAGCAGATCATCCAGAGCTACATCCTCAGCGAGGACCAGTCGGTCCGCGACAAGGCCTGCGAGGCCCTCTACGAGGCGCAGATCGGCGACTTCCGCCAGATGTTCAAGGCCATGGACGGCCTGCCCGTCACCGTCCGCCTGCTCGACCCGCCGCTGCACGAGTTCCTCGACGACCCCCGCAAGCTTGAGGTCGAGATCACCCGCCTGGAGTGCGCCGGCGCCTCCGACACCGAGCTGGCCGCCAAGAAGAAGCTCCTGCGCCAGATCGACTCCATGACCGAGTGCAACCCGATGCTGGGCCTGCGCGGCTGCCGCCTGGGCTTCGTCTATCCCGAGCTGCCCATTCTCCAGGTCCGCGCCATCGCCATGGCCACGGCCGAGCTCAAGAAGGAGGGGCTCGACCCCAAGCCCCGCATCATGGTGCCGCTCGTGAGCGTCGCCAGCGAGCTCAAGGCCATGCGCGCCTCCATCGAGCAGGTGCTCAAGGAGGTCGGCTCCGCTCAGGGTATCGACCTGTCCTGGATCCCTGTCGGCACCATGATCGAGCTGCCTCGTGCCGCCGTCACCTCCGACCAGGTGGCCGAGTACGCCGACTTCTACAGCTTCGGCACCAACGACCTCACGCAGACCACCTTCGGCTTCTCGCGTGACGACGTCGAGGGCAGCTTCGTGCCCCAGTACCTCAAGCAGAAGCTCATCACGCGCAACCCCTTCGAGACGGTCGATGACGGCGTCTGCCGCCTCATCAACACCGCCGTCACGCTCGGCCGCCAGACCAACCCGGCTCTTGACCTGGGCGTCTGCGGCGAGCACGGCGGCGACCCGGAGTCCATCCAGAAGTTCTACGACCTCGGCCTGGACTACGTCAGCTGCTCGCCGTACCGCGTGCCCGTTGCCCGACTGGCCGCCGCCCAGGCGACCCTTCGCAGCAAGGTGCGCTAAACTGAGGCCTCAAGGCGCTTGGTTGTGACAATGGGCGGGCGCACTCGCGTGGGTGCGCCCGCCTTTTTCGTTTGGGAGGCTCGCATGCTCAAGGTAATGGACCGCACCAGCCGCGAGGCCCTGGAGCATGCGACGTTGTCGGAATGCGCCGCCTTTGCCGACGAGACGCGCGGACGCCTCCATCCGATGGAGGAAGACCCCTACCGCACCGCCTTCCAGCGCGACCGCGACCGCATTCTGCACTCCAAGTCGTTCAGGCGGCTCTCCCACAAGACGCAGGTGTTCCTGTCTCCGGAGGGCGACCATTTCCGCACGCGGCTCACCCATACGCTCGAGGTGGCCCAGATCGCGCGCTCCATATGCCGCGGCCTTGCGCTCAACGAGGACCTCACCGAGGCCATCGCCCTGGGGCATGATTTGGGCCATACGCCTTTCGGCCACACGGGGGAGGCGTCGCTGTGTCGGGCCATCGCACGTCGCAAGGGAATCGACCCGGCCCAATCACGGGGACTTTTCGAGCACAGCGAGCAGTCGGTGCGCGTGGTGGAGTTCCTAGAGCACGAGGGGGAGGGCCTCAACCTCACGCGCGAGGTAGTCGATGGGATTCTCTGCCACAACGGTAAGCAGCGCGCCCAGACCCTGGAAGGCCGTATCGTGGCCACGGCCGACCGAATCGCCTACATCAACCATGACATCGACGACGCGATTCGCGCCGGGGTGCTGTCGGAAGACAGCCTGCCCGCCAGCACGCATCGGGTTCTCGGGACATCCTCGACGCAGCGCATCACCACCCTGGTCGAGGACATGATCTCCAACTCCGCGCGCATCGGCGACGACATCGCCATGTCGGAAGCCACCTGGGATGCCATGATGGAGCTTCGGGCCTTCATGTTCGAGCACGTCTACGCGGCATCGGACGCCAAGGCCGAGGAGCCCAAGGCCGACAGGCTCATCGAATACCTCTTCGATTACTATCTCGAGCATTTCGAGGAGGTGCCGCCTGAGTATCGCAAGCGCCCACAGGACGGTGTGATCGTCGAGGTGAGCGACTACATCGCCGGCATGACCGACCGCTATGCGGTGCATGTCTTCGAGGAGCTCGCGGTGCCTCAGAACTGGGCGACGCGCCTGCGCTGAGGCTGTTGGGCCCCGATGCGATCGGGCCGGCCCAGCTCAGTCGCCGGGCTTTTAAGCTTGGGGCAGATTGAAGTTCTGGCAGAAGCTCCTGCGGTGAATGGGGGACAGGCCGAGCGTCTCAATCGCCTCGATATGTTGCGCCGATCCGTATCCTTTGTTTTGGGCGAAGCCATAGCCGGGATATACCGCGTCCATCTCGCACATGAGGGCGTCACGCGTGACTTTGGCAACGATGCTTGCCGCCGCAATGCAGGCGACTTTCGCGTCGCCTTTCACGATGCAGGTCTCCTTGGGGTGGATGTGCAGAGGGACGCCGTCGATGAGCACCCCGTCCGCCTCAAGGCCGGTTGCCTCGATGGCCCTGAGCATGGCCTGCCGAAGCGACGCCGACATTCCCTGGGAGTCGATCTGCTCGGGCGATATATGCACGACCGCGCAGGCCAGGCAACGCTTTTGTATCTGCTGGGCAAGAACCTCGCGCTGCTCTGGTTTGAGCTGCTTGGAGTCGTTTATCCCCCAGATGGGGTCGCGCGGGTCGAGCGCGACGGCTCCAACGGTCAAAGGTCCCGCCAAGGGCCCTCGGCCCACCTCGTCCACTCCGATCACGATGCCGCTCCCGCCCATGTCGCGCATGGTGTCGTACATTGCCAGGACGCGCTCGCGTTCCTTGAGCTCTTTGGCATGACGCGCCCGAGCCCTTGTGACAAGCGTTTGAACCTGCTTGCGCGGGTCGTCGGCATAGGCGTCGGCAAATTCAAGAAGCTGGTCATACGCGCAGGTGTCAAACAGCCTCTTTATCTGGGCGACGGGGGCGGGTTTGCGTTCTTCGTTGGAAGCGGGGGAGTCCATGGCGGCCTTTCATATACGAAAAAAGGCGCCGCCCAGAGGACGACGCCTTAAGAAACGCAAGGGGGTAAGAACTAACGAACCTCGCGCAGACGGGCGGCCTTGCCCACCTTGTCGCGCAGGTAGTACAGCTTGGCGCGACGAACGTGACCGTGACGCAGAACGTCCAGCTTGGCAATCTTGGGGGAGTGCACCGGGAAGGTACGCTCAACGCCGACGCCGAAGGAGATCTTGCGGACGGTGAAGGTCTCGCGAGCACCGGCACCGCTCATGCGGATGACGACACCCTCGAAAGCCTGAATACGCTCGCGGTCGCCTTCCTTGATGCGATAGTGAACCTTGACGGTGTCACCGACACGCATCTTGGGAAGGTCCTCGCGGATCTGCTGGGCCTCAATAGCGCGGATGTAATCCATTCTCTGTTTCCGTTCCTCGAAAGTCGCAAGGATAGGGGATACCTATCCATCATTTACAAGCAGAAAAGTATAGGGCAATCCTGCAAGTGGGGCAAGGTTGCGGCAAAGGCTATTTCCCAAAAAGGGGAAAACCCGCAACCAGCACACATCTACGGGGAGTCCCTTCGCAATAGATGAGAGTTTTAGGTTAGCACCCGCATGTCACGGTTTGTCGCGATTGTGTGAGGAAGTGCCCCTTTGGGAGCGGATTCGCCCGAACACCATGATTTCACGCCATCTGCCTGGTGTTTCCGCACCCAGGATCCCGAAGCGCCCCCTGCGCGCCCCGATGAGGTCTTGTGAGGCGGTTGTAAGGCCCCCGTGACATCTGCCACGTCATCCTAAGGGTAACTGAAGGCCCGTGACTGAGGAGGAGACATGGCAGGACGAAAGAGCAGGGCCGGCAAGGCACAGGGTTTGGAGGGGACCGACGTGGACGTTCGTTCCGCGCTGGACCAGAGGTGCGCAGGCCTTGCGGGGTTGACCCCTGAGTATGAGACATGCGAGGGAGCGTCGCGCACCGATACCGCGGCCTCGCAACCCTGCGAGCCAAAGGTTGGCCTCGGCAGCGCCGCAGGGGCAGGGGAGGACATCGACCCTGACGCCGCCGCGATGGACGCCGTGCAGGCCCAGGAGTCGCCGGGCCGGCTCGGCCAAGGGGAATACGCCGCGCAGTCAGCCGATGGGATTACGCAGGGCACGCTTGTCGCCGGCGACCCCGAAGAGGGGGCCGCT